>JARRPN010000057.1:7550-11232 GCA_037382875.1 Calditrichaceae bacterium
ATGTACGGTGTGTGGACATTGCTAATCATTTAAATATTAGCCGAAGCAGCGTTTCAATAACATTGAAAAAAATTAAAAATAAAGGCTATATTGTAGAAGATGAAAATAAATTCTTTCATCTTACTGATGAAGGCCTATCTTTGATAAATAGCGTGCTCAGCAAACGACGTATTATTCAACTGTTCTTTGAACGTGTATTGAATCTGCCTGAGAATATTGCAGAAGCGGAAGCCTGTAAAGTTGAACATCTTCTTGAAGAAGAGACGGGTCATAAACTTATGAGCTTCATGGGATTCTACATGTCCAATTCAAAAATTGCCGCATCATTTAGAGAAGACTTTAAAACTTTCACTTACCAGTGTAATAAAACAGAAAATTGTGAGATTTGTGAACTGGACTGTTACCTGGCTCAGGGCCAGAAACATTAATTTTGTTGGCGAATATAAATATGTCATACTATTCACTCACTTTTGGATCCGCTTTAGGTTTAATCCAGTTGACAGCTTCAAATAAAGGACTCACCGGTCTGTTATTCGATGCAAAACCGGATCAGAAGTCCAGCAATAATGATTATCCCATCTTATCGGATGCCTTGAAACAACTGGATGAGTATTTTCAGGGCAAGCGCAAAGAATTTAGTATTCCCGTTGATATGAACGGAACCGAATTCCAAATGAGGGTCTGGAATGCTGTGGCTAAGATTGGTTATGGTACTATTTCTACTTATCAGGATATTGCCAATTCAATTAAGAATCCTAAAGGTGTCCGGGCTGTTGGACTAGCCAATGGTAAGAATCCAATTCCTATCATAATTCCCTGCCATCGAATTATTGGTTCAAACGGCAAGTTGACAGGTTATGGAGGCGGCCTGTGGCGCAAAGAATGGCTTTTACGGCACGAGGGTGCTATTCTGCTCTAAATGCAAGTATTATCTAATTATGTCTTTTAGCCAACCTGATCCAATCGCTGAGCACTTTGGTACTTTCCGTTAAGAATAAATCTTCCTTTTCATCTTCATCAGATTCTTCTTCTCTGGATTCTCTTTTAGCTTTAGCTTCATCCCTGATTTTTTTCCGTTCAGCTTCATTCAGCGATATCAGTTTATGTAAATCCCGCTCCTGATGTTCTTTAATATCCTCAAGCAGATTTTGAAATTTAACATCCGAATGCACCCTGGCTATATGCTCGTTATTTAATTTTTTAATAATTGATGTCAAATCTCCATTCCATTGATTGTATTGGATCGGATCAATTTCATCCCAGAGAAGAGCATTTTTCTGGGAGCTTTCACCTACTTCTTCATGATTAAATCGAGATGGGTATGAGACATCAGGAATAACACCAATATGTTGTGTACTCCCACCACTAATGCGATAAAATTTGGCTATCGTTAATTTTAATTGTCCATATTTTTCTCTGCTACCTCTAAAAAATTTATTCAATGGAATAATATTTTGTACCGTTCCTTTTCCGAATGATTGATTGCCAAGAACAATTCCTCTTCCATAATCCTGAATAGCTGCTGCAAAAATTTCTGATGCTGAAGCGCTGAAATTATCTATAAGCACGGCTAAGGGACCTGAATAAACAACTGATTTATCAAAATCGCGTTCAATTTGAAGTTTTCCATTTGAATTGCGCACCTGAACAACCGGTCCCTGCTCAATAAACAGGCCTGTTAAATTCACCGCTTCATCCAGGAAACCTCCGCCATTACCTCGCAAGTCAATCAAAATTCCATCCACATTCTGTGACTTCATATCAGCCAGAATTCTTTTTACATCGCGGGAAGTACTGGCAAACTCGGTATCACCTTTTCGCATACCTTCATAATCAAAATAGAAGGATGGAATTTCGATAACACCTAATTTAAAATGTTGACCATCTTCATCCAATTCCTTTACTTCACCTTTCGCTACCTGTTCGGATAATTTTACTTTATCCCGTACAATTTGAATCGTCTGCGCAGGTTCATCTAGAGGCATCATTAGGTATAATTTGTAATCGTACCGTTGTATTTTTAGGTCCGCGAATAAGCTGCACTACATCATCTATGCGCCAGCCGATCACATCAACCATTTCTCCTTCTTCATCCTGACCGACACCTACAATAAGATCATTGGCTCTAAGTAAACCACTTTTATCCGCCGGACCACCTGCGATTACTTCTACTACCTTGGTATATTCGCCATCAGTTCGTAAAGAAGCGCCAATGCCCTCCAGTGATTGGCTCATTCGTATTCTAAAATCATCACTTAATTTTGGAGACATATAATTGGTATGCGGATCATAAGACTGAGAAAATACATTCATATAATATTGAAAAACATCTTCGCTCTGACTTTTCTGAATATTGCGATAATAACTGTCATAACGCTTCTGCAGGGTTTCAAGTATTTTATCCCATTCTTTTCCAGTCAATTTTAATCGAAGCGCCTCGTCTTTTATCCTTTTTCTCCAAATACTGTCCAATTGTGCAGATGTTTCTGCCCAAGGTTGATCACTACGATCCGGCAGATAAGATTCATCTATAGTGAAATCAAATCCTTTTTGAAGAATTTCATCGATGTAATTTTTTCGTTCTATAAAACGATCCTGAAAAACTTTGTAAACAGCATAAGCAAAATTCAGATTACCAGCGGATATAGCATCGTCTAAACTATAGCGATATTGCTGAAATTTATCTATGTCCGATTTTAAAAAGTAACTTTTATTATAATCAAGCCGTTCAATATATTGATCAAACATTTGGGCTGATAATGAATCATCCAGAGTAATATCTTTATAATGGTATTGTTTAAGTGCAAACATAATCGCTTGTTCTACTCTTGGATGAAAGGATTCCGGCTCTAAATCAGGATGAGAAACTGATACCGTATCACCTGTATAAGCGGTACTGAATATCCCTATGAAGGTTAAAAGTAAAAATATGCTAAAAAATCTTTTCATTATAATATCCTAATCTTTTTGCGTCTTAATTCATACTTGAAAATAAAAAAATTGTTTCAAACTCATTCTCACCATAACTCAGTGAGTTCCTTTTCTATTTTAAAAAGCATTCTAATAAATAAATATTTCTGAAGAATTCATTTTCAAGATAATCCTTCCAATAACAGATACCAATCGTTATACTCGATCAATATAATAAATTATTAAGAATTACGCACCTTGATATATTGGACCGATACTAAAGATATCAGGCTTAAACCAGCTGCTGCTAGAAAAGGTATTCGATAATTGATCATCCATAATATACCACCGATTGCCGGTATCACTACAGCAGCGATATGATTGATAGTGAATCCCACTGCCATACTCGGGGCTATATCTCTTGGATCGCCGACCTTTTGAAAATATGTTCTGATAGCTATGGCAAAATTGAATACGATATGATCAATAATATAAAGAATAGCAATAATCAGTTTTGAATCAATATACGCATAGGCTACAAAAATAAAAACGAGTGTAGTGTATTCTACTGATAAAACCTTGCGTTCGCCAAAGCGAATAATGGCCTTTCCAATTACAGGGCTTAAAAAATAATTTATAATGTTATTAATCACAAAGAGAATTGTAATTTCCTGGACACTAAATTTAAAATTTTTAACCAGCAGAAACACAGCAAAAGCAACAAAAATCTGACGTCGTGCTCCAGCTAAGAAAGTAAGCAAATAAAATAACC
>JARRPN010000058.1:0-2462 GCA_037382875.1 Calditrichaceae bacterium
CTTTATGTACCAATTGTATTAATGGGAATAGCCTTTTCATTAATCCCTGCAGTTATGTGGCCTTCGGTAGCGTATATTGTTGAGGAAAAACGATTGGGTACTGCATATGCTTTGATGACTTTAATCCAGCAAATTGGCCTGGCCGGATTTAACTGGATAATAGGTGTTGCCAACGATTATTCATCTGCCAGTGTGCAAAATCCTAGTGGCTATGCGCTGGGTATGTGGATTTTCTCAATCTTGGGATTTCTGGGATTACTATTTGCCTATTTACTGAGAAAGGTTGAGACCAGTGAAAGCGGTCATGGTCTGGAAGCAGGTATGAAGCACAAAGAGGCTTAATTACGGAGAGTGAATGAAAATTGGTGTTATTGCAGATACACATAATCACATACCCGGCGGAGTATTTGATATCTTTTCAGGTGTAGATTTAATACTTCATGCGGGCGATATCGGTCAGGATACTATTTTAACCGATCTGGAATCCGTTGCTCCGATAAAAGCGGTATTTGGCAACATGGATCAGTATCCCTTGGTTAGTAATCTAAAGCGTTTTGATGTTTTTCAAATTGAAGAATATAAAATTTGTCTGACCCATATCATCGGATCTCATAAAACTTTTGCCTATGAACTATTTAAGCAAAGTATTAAAGTTGATATTGTAATACATGGCCACACGCACCGAGCGGAAATTGTCGTGTTTAATAATATTCGGTTTTTAAATCCGGGAAGTGCCTCACAACCCAGGAGTGGTTCAAGAGGATCGGTAGGCATGTTAAATATTGAGAAACAAGAATTAAATTTTGAAATAATTTATTTATAAACAAAAAAGCCGATCCGCAATGGACCGGCTTTTCATTAACCATATACTTCTTTTTCGTTGCATTTACATACAGCGACATTTTGTTCAGCAAACCGATAAGCACCTTCCTTTTTAGAAGGAACCATATTTACAGCAACAATATGAGAATAATATTCATTGCAAACCGGGCAGGCAGTTCCATGTTGTGCCATCTTTATTGTTTTGCTGGCAAAATCCTGTTTCTTTGCCATTTTATTTCCTCCAATTATATTTTAATGTATTTTTGTTTTCGCAAATCGATATAAAGCACTCGCCAAAATTTTAGAATAGTTTAACAAGTTCTTTTTATCATCCAATGTATATTTTTGTTCCAATTTATGCTCTAAGGTAATCATTCCAATGGCATTTGAATTAACTTCAATTGGGACAGATAAAAATGATCGTATACCATAATTGGTTTTCTCATCTTTTGAAAACCGGGGGACGAAATATTCACCCTTTTCAATATCTTCAATAAGATGTGGTTTGTTTTTCATGATAACAAAACCATTCAAACCTTCCTCAAGAGGGAATTCATAGCCATTTTTATATGGATCATCAATGCCAATGGCTTTTTTTATAACTGCTGTTTGAGTGTCAGTTGCTTTTTTCATTCCGATTGTTAGCTTTGATGCTTCAAAATTTTTAATGAGAAATTCACAAAAATATTCCAAACATTCATCCGGATTTTTAGCGGTGTTTAATTTTTCTGCAATCTGATATTTATTATCCAGATATAGGCAGGTATTATTTAATTCAAAAGATTTTAGTGCTTCAAAAGTAATCGCTGTTATATTCTGAATGATGCGTTCAATGGTAGTTGTATCATCTGTATTAAAATTCTCAGTGATATCAGAATCAAATATCCAGTATAACTTTTCCCCTGATTCCAGTTCAATCATAAATGCCAGAACAGACTGCGGTTTATAATCTGAGTTTTTATAAAAAGGTATAAGATTGAGTGTCTGCTCAATCTTATTCTCTATAAGAATACCCTCTTTGTTTTCGATTAATGTAAAAAGAGAAGTGGGGTATTTACCGGTATCGAGTAGAATATCAGGTTGCAGATTTTCGTGGATTATTTTCATTTTATCCTGGGCATTGCGATAAATAATAAATCCATTTTTTGGAAAGATAAAATCCCAAACAACCATAAACTGATTTTCAATAAAATCTTTATAATTCGCATCCTGATCAATAAGATCCGTAAAACGAGTCGAACTTATGTCAAAGAACAAAGGTTTCTTTTCTTCCTGAACTACTGATTTAGTTTCAGGTTCTATTTCGGATTCTTCGATTTGTTCCTGGCTATCCTGCTCAGCGGTCCAGTAATCATACAGCAAATAGGATATACCAGCCGTAATAATTATTTTTATGAGAATATTTCCAACACTTCCTAAAAAACTAAACTCAATAAAAATACCAATAACTATAAGCAGGTATAAACCAATCAATTTATACACAGGCTAAAGTCTCCAATAAACCTATAAATTTAAACTTTATGTATAGTATTTTCAAATTTTTTGGATTACACTTAAAATAGAAATTATCATTTAGAATTAGGAAGAATAAAAATACATAAAACGCATTGCCTCCCTGCAACAGCATCTTATGTATATAT
>JARRPN010000058.1:2468-9979 GCA_037382875.1 Calditrichaceae bacterium
CAGTACTATCCTCTACAAATTCATCCTGGGTGTTTGAAACAGGTTGAATGTTTGTAGATGGCTGTTGCGTGACAACCTGATTTGGTTGTATTTGTGTATTTGTCTGGAAACTGGATGGAGTCGCCTGCTCCGGATCCGCACCTGTTAAAATAGTTGTCGTTGTTATAAAATAAACTGCTACAGCTGCGGTTAGTCCGGATAACCCATAAATCATACCGCGAATCGGGATAGAAGAATTATTACTTTTATCTGCTCCCATTATACGGGTTCTCAGATTTTTATCAAAATCGGTTGAAGCTTTGACAGACTGGGCTTGATTTAATCGGTTTGTTATGTTCCTCACTTGCTGGACTAGTTTATTGCAAGCTGGACAGGCTCCGAGATGTTCATCTACCTGCAATTTTAAATGGGGTTCAATAGTATCATCTATGTAATCGGAGAGCATCTCTTTGATAGTATCACATTGCATCATAGGCACTCATTCCCTTTCATAAATCATGGTTTAAAGTTCCTGGGTATCTTCCATTAAATCTTTTAAATCTTCCTGTAATTTTAAACGTGCACGATTAACGCGTGATTTTACGGTTCCCAAAGGAATGTCGACAATATCCGCAATCTCTTCATAAGAAAATCCCTGAATATCTCGTAAAATTATTACTTGCTTAAATTTGGGCGATAATTTATCAATAGCACCTTGAATAATTTTATCTGTGATAACTGTATTGGTATCTGCTTCCGGGCTTGTTGTACTATCTGGAATATCATAATCCTTTTCCGTTGCCATGTAATGGCTTATTGAAAAAAGTTTACGCCTTTTACGCTTTCTTAGTTCCGTCTTTGCTAAATTTCCTGCAATAGTATATATCCATGTAGAAAATTTGGCGATTTCTTTGTAATAATGTTTATTTTTGAATAAACGTAAAAATGTTTCCTGAACAATATCTTCCGCTTCATTTTTTTCGCCCACAAATCGAAAAATAAAATTCATTAACGGATCTTTATACCGCTTTACCAGCAAATCAAACGCATAATTATCACCATTCTGGAAACGTGCGATTAACTCCTCATCAGTTGTTTCCTGCCTGGTTGCTGTCAAATCATGTTCATTTGTCATGAAAAGAACGTCTCTTTAACAATGATTAATGGTTTTAAGTTCCAAAAAAATACAATAAAGTGTTAAATCCTGCAAATTTTATAACATAACATTTGTAATCCGGGCTTTTCATCAATCATAGATGTTTTAGCCGCAATATCTGCTTCGTGTAAAAGATGCAATATATGATGTATCTGTTTTGAATTAAATTTATTTAATGAGTTGTAAATTTCTTTGAATTGGAATTCAGCTAATCCCATTGCACTTGCTATCTGCTGCCTGTTTGTGCCCTTTTGATTCAAAGAAGAAGCAATTAGGATTTTTCTAAAAAATGCATATAATATACTGAGTATTAAATTTATGTTTTGTCCGGCATCCAGAAGATTGTTACATATTTTTATTGCCGTATTTAATTGCTTATGTGCTAATGCATTCTGTAATGCAAAAATACTGAAATCTTTGGAAATCCCTGTGGTTTGTTCAAGATCTTCTATGGTGATATCTGAATCATCATTCTTAAAATCACGGGCTTTTTTAAGTTCCAGGTTTAAGGTTAATAAATTAGAACCAACCTGATTGATTAGAAAGTTTATAGCCTGAGGGTCGATATTTATTTTTTGCTGACGACAATAATTAGTAAACCAGGTAGTTACCTTATAATCTTTAATTGGTCTGCAATCCACATTATGAGCAGCCTGCTCAATAGCATTGTAAATTTTTGCCCTGCCTTTTTCTTCTGCACTAAGTACAAGGCAGGTAGTTTTTTGAAGGTTGTTCAGATATTTATTTAGCGATTCCGCATCGCTGATTTTCATTTTATCAAAATCACGTACAATAACCAGCTTGTAATTTGCCAACATCGGATAAGATAACGCGGCTGATAGCAGTTCACCCAATGTGTTTTCTGTGCCATATAATACAGTTAGATTTAAATCGCGGCTTCCCTTATCAGTAAATATGGCTGTTTCCAAAGTCTCAATGACCTGGTCATGAAAGAATTTTTCTGCTCCGGTTAAATAATAAAGGGGATCAATCTGTCCGGAATCTATTTTTTGTAATACCTGATCTATCGTTGATTTTGCCATCATTTTATTCAAAGGTTACTAATTAATCACTATTCTTTTTTATTATGGTTACAAATTTCTTATTAAATATAAATCCAATCAACAGTATTATCAGCCATTGTAATAATACACCACCCATTCCATAGATAGATAGAGGATTCCACCAAGAAGAGGGATCCCATTCTACCGATTGCCAGAACCACCATCCCAACATAATTACAAATTCAATTGGCAGACAAATATAAAAAAGTATTTTAAATATTACTTTGTAGGTGGTCACATACCGAGTTGGTTGAAGCCATTCATCAATGAATTTTTCAGATTTAATTTTTATAACTACAAAGGTAAAGAAGGCTCCGCTTAACATAAGTCCAAGTCCCCAAACCCAGTCCTGATTATTAAAAACATCGATGGATATGGCTGAAGGCATTCCTATTAGAAATGTAACTATGCAAATTATCAGAGTGGCGTTTTTTCGTTTAAAACCAAAATCAATCAAAATACGGACGGCTAGTTCTATCATGGAAATCAGGCTGGAAATTGCTGCGATAAACAGAGCAAGAAAGAATACACTGGAAAATATTATTCCACCATTCATTTTAATAAATAATTGCGGAATTACAATAAATGCCAATCCCTGATTACCCGAACCTAAAGCTTCATAAGCTGACTGAACGCTGGTGCTTAGGGCGAAGACGGTTGGGATGATTGCTAAACCGGCTATTATGGAAGCCATATTATTCCCGATACCTGTAATAAATGAATTGCTGATAATATTATCCTGTTTACGGGCATAAATGGAATACGTTAAAATCAACCCCCAGCCTGCACCAGTTGACCAGGCGGATTGAGACAAACCATCCAGCCATATCTTGTAATTGGCTAGCTTCGATAGATCCAAATCAAAAAAATAATTTCTGCCTACTTCAGAGCCCGCTAATGTTAAAGCTTTAACAGCAGCAATGATCAACAGGATAAAAAGTGCAGGGATCATTATTTTAGAATATTTTTCGACACCCTTGATAATGCCATGATAAATAATGAAACCACCAACAGCAATGGAAACCAAATGATAAAATATAGGCTGATAAATTGAAGCAGTATAATTCTGCCAGTAAGCAGGGTGATCAATACTGGTGATTTGTCCGGAAATTGAGAGTACAAAATATTTCAGGCTCCAGCCGCATACAACCGAATAATAAAATAGGATAGCTGTTGTGCAAAACCCAATAAACCAGCCCATCCAGGCATACTTTTCGCCGATTGCTTTGTAGAATGCACCAATGGTTCCAAGTCTTGTTTTTTTCCCTACTGAAAATTCTACCATCAGCAGGGGAATAGACCAGAGAAATAAAAATAGTAACCAGGGAATTAAGAAGGATCCACCATATTGCCCGGCCAGGCGGGGAAAACGCCAGATATTTCCTGCGCCTATAGCCATGCCAATGGCAGCAGCGATTAAGCCAAATCTTGAGGAAAAAGATTCAATCTTTCTCGACATCAATTATCTCGTAAAGTACCAGATTAATCCTGAGATGGATACTACCAGACAGTAATATCCAAAAATCTGCAGTTTACCTTTTTTAACAATATCCAGCAGCCATATGATCGCAAAATAACCGGATACGAACGCCACGATCGTACCAATAATGAGATTTAAAATTTCCGATGAAGCTGGAGGAATCTCCATCATATCTTTCAACTTCAAAATAGTAGCACCAAATATTGCCGGTAATGACATTATAAAAGAAAATCGTGCTACTTTCTCTCGTTCGATACCAAGGCTCATACCCATAAAAATAGTACTGCCGCTGCGACTGATACCCGGTAGAATGGCAAAAGCCTGTGCAATACCAATCAGAAAAGACCGACCATAGCTTAAATCTTTATTACGAAATTTTAAAAATTGGGCAGTAATCATTAAGATGGCTGTGACTATCAATGTAAAGAATACCAGTAGTATATTGGAGAACAATCCTTCGATAGGATCCTTAAGTGTAAACCCAATTATAACCGCAGGGATGGTCGCAACGATAACATAATAATCCCAGTTGAGAAATTCCTTTAATTCGGGATCAGTAGATTTATTAATCCATATGGCATAAGGTGCGATTATCATTTTCGTCAATTCTTGTCTGAAGGCAAGTAATACAGAAAGTAGAGTTCCAAAATGAACGAATACTTCGAAAGCGATTCCTGTCTGATGAAAATTTAAAATTTCAGAAAAAATCACAAGATGACCTGAACTTGATATAGGAAGAAACTCAGACAATCCCTGCACCAATCCCAGTATGATGGCTTTTATCAATTCCACATGGAACCCCGCTATAAGTTTAAAATCGATATGATATTTATAAAAAATGCAAAGGCAAATATATTGAATTTTATGGATTTTGACAAACACAGACTATGTGATACAATTGCAATAGAAAAAATAAATTTGCTATACGCAACTTTATAAAATATATTCCGTACCAAAAAATGACTGACAGTCAAAAAATATAATGGAGTATAAAATGGGGATTGCTGAGAGGAAAGAAAGAGAAAAAGAACAAAAGCAAAATGCCATTATCGATGCTGCGGAAAATGTAATTTTTTCCAAAGGTCTGGAAGCAGCAACCATGGATGAAATTGCCGAAGTAGCAGAATTCAGTAAAGGTACAATCTATTTGTATTTCCGAAATAAAGAGGATTTATATTTTGCCATTCATTCGCGGGGGTTACAATTATTACATAAAATGTTTGAGAAAGCAATTAAAAATATAGAAAAAGGTATTGATCAGGTTCTGGCAGTTGGCAAGGCCTACTATGATTTTTCCAAAGTGCATTCGGATTATTATAAAGCGATGGTTTATTATGATTGTCACCCAGGCAAAGCGGAGAGTGATTCACCTTTTGCTGAACAGTGTAATTTGGAAGGTGAAAATGTCTTGAAATTTCTGGCTATGATGATTCAGAAAGGCATTGAAGATAAAACGATGCGTCCGGATCTTGATCCGGTAAAAACAGGAATAATTCTTTGGGGGCAGTCAATGGGTATGATCCAACTACGGGCAATGGGCGATCATCATGATTTTGCAGATCATATGAATATCGATTTTGAAGAATTGATTTATAAATCATTTGATTTAATGGTAGAATCTCTTAAAAATAAGTGAACGTGACAGGAGTTATGATATGAAAATCTACGTATCATTAGGAATTTTATTGTTCCTGATACAAGCGGTGATTGGCAAAGATGGCATACTGGAAAATTATATTTCTGAAGGGCTGGACAATAATCTTGCCCTAAAACAGAAAGAGTTTTCCCTAAAGAAAAGTATCTATGAATTGCGCGAAGCCCGCGGAAAATTCTTGCCGAGCATTTCCATTGAAGGAAGATATTCTCGCGCCGGCGGTGGACGTACCATTGAATTTCCGATTGGTGATTTAATGAATCCAGTATACGATGCCATCAATGCAACAAGGGCGCAGGCTGGTCAACAGCCTTTTGATTTTCCTGTACTTGAGAATGAGACAATTCCATTTTTACGCGAAAAAGAACATGAAACAAAAATCAGAGCGACTCAAATGATTTTTCAGCCGGCCCTATTTTATAATGAGAAAATAAAATCGGATTTAAAATCCATCCGTGAATACGATGTCAATATTTACAAACGTCAGTTAATATCAGAAATTAAAACAGCCTATTTGAATTATCTTAAACTGGAACAGGTGAAACGACTTTATGCCAGTACACTTAATCTGCTTAAAGAAAATTTAAGGGTGAGTAGAAAGCTGGTTGAAAACGGTAAAGCAACGAAAGAGGTTATTTATCGGGCGCAAGCAGAGTTAAGCAAAACTGAGCAGGAACTGGAAGATGCCAAAGCTAATTCGATACAAGCACAGTATTATTTTAATCATCTTTTGAATCGGCCGTTGCAGGATACCATCAGGGTAGAAAATAACTTGTCTTTTCTCTATCCGGGTAATGAAGAAGCTAATGCCTACATTCAATCTACCATTGCTAATCGGGAGGAATTGAAGCAACTAAAAGAGACTATAAAAGTTGCCAAACATGCCAAAGGTGCTGCCGGTAGTGCATTTTTACCGGGTGTTTTCCTAGTGGGTGATTACGGTTATCAGGGCGAAGAATATAATTTTACATCGGACTATGATTACTGGATGGTATCAGGAATTTTGCAATGGAATTTATTTAACGGTTTTCAAGATCATTCGAAGCGTCAACAGGCTAAAATGGACGAGAAAAAGGCTAACCTCGTTTTACAGGAAACTGAAAAACTTCTGACCATGCAGGTACAAAAATCCTATGATAATTTGCAGGTGGCGGCCAAAGCCAGAATAACTTCAGATAAACGTTTAAAAGCAGCTCGCGAATCATTTAAGATCATAAATAAAAAATACAATGAAGGTCTGGCTTCGCAAATTGAATTTATTGATGCTCATAATTCATTAACCAGTGCTGAGATCGGTCGCATTATAAATCAATATGATTATTTTATCCGTGCAGCCGAGCTGGAGCGTGTGGCAGCCCTGTGGATTTTTGAATGATTTAGTTGGCATTCTGAGGGAGTTTGCGACCGAAGAATCCATTAATCTTAATAGTATGTAGATTCTTCTCCCCGATTTCATCGGGTATCAGAATGACAATGGGATAACTCTGTAATAGTTTAACAACAGGTATGAAGAGGATTAGAATAAATAAATATTAATAATTAATATAAAATGAGTTAAAGGAAACACCATGAAATACTATGCTATATCAGCCATTTTTATTTTGACCATGTTTATGATTTACTGTTCTCATAAAACAGAGGAACAGGAAGCCCAGGCCGTTATTACCCCTGTAAAAACTGAATTTTCCAAATGGGAGCTCATCCGCCGGCCGGTACTAACCAGCGGTATTTTGGCACCGGTGTCACAGATGAAATTGTCTTTTAAAACCGGTGGTATTATAGAAATAATTAATGTGGATGAAGGTATGCAGGTAAAAAAGGGACAGTTGCTGGCTCAATTGGATATGCGTGAAATTAAAGCACAATTCAATCAGGCCAAAAGCGCTTACGAGAAAGCTCAACGAGATTATAAGCGTGCAGAAAAACTATTTAAGGACAGTGTGGCAACAAAAGAACAATTTCAAAATGCACAAACCGGATTGGATATAGCAAAAGCCGGATATGAAGTTGCGCAGTTTAATTACAAATATTCTTCAATTAACGCACCAGCCGACGGCAGCATTTTATATAAACTGGCAGAGGAACAGGAATTAGTGGGTCCGGGACATCCTGTATTAGTATTTGGTACAACCGGTCAGGAATGGCTTATTCGCGCAGGTGTTAATGAAAAAGATCTGC
>JARRPN010000059.1:0-8846 GCA_037382875.1 Calditrichaceae bacterium
TGAAATAAGCATACTGAGAAATCGTATTCATACACAGACATATGGCATATATCTCAATAACTGTGCCGGTGGTGACGATCTGGAAAACGGACCCGGTTTAATTGCTAATAATTTTGTCATTGCAACAAATTATGGTTTCTACTTAAGCAATACCAGTTATCAGAATTATTATAACAATAGTGTTAACATAACTACTTCCGGCAACTCAGGTACAATCGGATTTTATCTCTATAACGGCAGCAGCAATAATGTTGTCAACAATAATTTTGTGCATAGCGGCTGGGGTATGGCTGCTCAAATCTATACCGCTTCTGCGGTGGATATGCTGGATTACAACAACTATTTCAGCAATGGTAATTACCTGGCTGCCTGGGGCACAACCAATTATTACGATCTAGCCTCGTTTACTGCTGCCAGCACTAAGGATGAACATTCTATTTCTGTTTATCCGCATTACACATCATCAACTGATCTGCATACCATGACACCATGGTTGAATGCCAAAGGTACTCCACTTGCTGAAGTTACTGAAGATATGGACGGTGAAGTTCGTGACAGTTCTACTCCGGATATCGGTGCGGATGAATTTACTCCGGATGCAGGAAACACGACACCTCTGGCCGGGCATTATACCATTGGAGGCACCAGTCCTGATTATGCTACCTTTGCTGATGCTGTAGCCGATCTTCTGATTAAGGGGGTCTCCGACTCCGTCTTTATGGATATCCGTAATGGAAATTACCAGATACATCAGGTTCTTTATACGTTTCCGGGTACTTCCATGGATATGCCGGTTACCTTTCAGTCGGAATCCGGTAATCATGAAAACGTAACCTTATACTATTATGCTTCCGGAACAAGTGATAATTATGTCCTTTATCTGCATGGCGCCGATTATGTTCATTTTAAAGATCTGGGTTTCTCCGGTAATACCGGATCCGAAGCTTACAGTCTTAATCTTCAGCTTAGCGGTGGTGTCAATGGATTTACACTGATGGATTGTTCATTGACCGGTTCCACTTCCGGCAGCAGTTATTCCACTTTGTTAGACGGGCAGAATGCATTATCCATGTATAAATTAATTCAGGGTAATTTGTTTAACAACGGATCGTATGGTATCTACATAAGCGGGGTGAACAATTCAACCGCACAAAATCAAAACACCATGATCTTAAACAATGAGTTCAACAATCAGAATCAATACTTCCTGTATATAACCTACGAGAACAGTATTGAAATCACTGACAACGTGGTCAGTGCACCTACCGGCAATGGTGCTTATCTTAATCAATGTTATGATGAAATAAGCATACTGAGAAATCGTATTCATACACAGACATATGGCATATATCTCAATAACTGTGCCGGTGGTGACGATCTGGAAAACGGACCCGGTTTAATTGCTAATAATTTTGTCAGGTGGTGACGATCTGGAAAACGGACCCGGTTTAATTGCTAATAATTTTGTCACCTCAGTGAATTACGGTGTGTATTTTAATAACAACACTCATCAAAATTTTTATCACAATAGTGTAAATCTTACTAGCTCGAGTGCAAGTGCAAGTGCCCTCCAAATTAACAATGGAACAAATATAAATGTAATCAACAATATCCTAGCAAATTCAGGGGGTGGCTACGCCTATTATGTAAATACACCTTCCACTATAGACACCAGTGATTTCAATGATTTCCATACTACTGGTACAAATGTTGGTTATTGGAGTACCGATCAATCAACTCTGTTAGATTTACAAACTGCAAGCGGAAAAGATATCAACTCCATTTCAATAAATCCGGAATTTGTATCTTCAACGGATTTACATACTTTCGTCGAGGCTCTTGATAGTGCAGGAACACCATTGACTGCTGTTACTGATGACATTGATGGTGAACTTCGCGATACTATGTATCCGGACATTGGCGCTGATGAATTTGATTCCACTGCTACGGTTGGTATTGAGGAAGATCCTATCTCAGAAAATAATTTACCTAAAGAATTTAAGTTATATTCAAATTATCCCAATCCATTTAATCCCGCAACTACAATCAAGTATGATCTTCCTGAAGCAGCTCATGTAACGGTTGAAGTATTTAACCTTTTGGGTCAAAAAGTAAGGGTATTAGTCGACCAGAATCAGGCTGCGGGACGTTATAACTATAAATTCGACGCAGCCGGTTTATCCAGTAGTATGTATTTCTATCGTATTAAAGCAGGTAAATTTCATAAAGTACAAAAAATGATTTTACAGCGATAAAATCCATTTTTACAAATTATAGGCGGAAGAAATCTTCCGCCTTTTTTATTTTTATCAGTTACAATTTATATTGAATAAAATTATTGATATATTTGTCTGAGTGAATATACAAAGAGGCTAAACAAGACTTGACAGATTATATCATTGAATCAATAACCATCGCCATTGGTTTTTTATTGGTTATAATTATATTTCTTGCTGCAGGAATATCAATTTATGAAAAAGAAAAAAGGGCAGCAGTAAAGTTTTTCTGGTTAGCATTTGGATTATCTCTTCCCTTTTTTATTGCAGGTTTTGCTGGATATACAATCGTTGGAGGCATATTATCTGCTATCCTGATTTTAACACTAATCATTATTCTATTTCCTTTCAGTCGGCCCACTGTATTCAAAAACATGAATCCCAACTCTCAGTTTGATGAAAGAGATACCATGTTTGCGCGCAAGGATCTTGTACCGGATTCGGAAAACTATAAAGATTATTACAATCGTCATCCGGAAAACAAGGAACTGGATGATCATTTTCGGGAGCTACCCGGATTACTGAATTCAAGGAGTCATAATTATCATCCACTCGGATTTGCTTCTACTAATGCGACATTTAAAGCTGTTGCTAATTTAAAATCCTTGATTAAGGATAGACCGGTCAATCAAAATCATAATATAACACCTGAAAACCTTACAATGTATATTAAAAGCTGGGCTAAAAAACTTGGCGCAGTGGATTGCGGAATCACTGTATTACAAGATTATCATTTATATAGTCACAAAGGACGTTTCCAATTATATGGCAAGAAAATAGAAAATAATCACAAATACGGAATCGCTTTTACTGTAGAAATGGATCGGGATATGATCAGCAGTGCACCAGGTGCATCGATTGTGATGGAATCGGCCAGACAGTACTTGAATGCTGGGGCCATTGCCGTGCAAGTTTCTGAATTTCTTCGTTTAATTGGATACCCGGCTACTGCACATATTGATGGCAATTATGAAGTAATCTGTCCATTAGTGGCTCGTGATGCAGGACTGGGTGAGATAGGTCGTATGGGTTTACTGATGACACCAAAACTTGGACCACGCGTCCGCATATCGGTTGTAACTACTGATGCACCATTAATAACAGATAAAAGAAAACCCGATTTTAGCGTGGTCGATTTTTGCCATCATTGCCAGAAATGTGCTTCTGTTTGTCCTGCTCAGGCTATTCCATATAACGATATGGAGGAAAACAATGGCGTTCTGCGCTGGCAGATTAATTCCGAATCCTGTTATATATTTTGGTGCCAAGTCGGTACGGATTGCAGTCGTTGTATGTATGTTTTCCCTTATTCTCATCCGGACAATTTGATGCATAATCTTGTACGTAAGACCTTAAAACAATCAACTTTATTTCACAGATTAGCTGTGAAGCTGGATGATTATTTCTATGGCAGTCGACCAGCACCGAAACCATTACCTGACTGGATGCGAATTAAAACATCAACCGTATTGAAATAATAAATTAAATTTTGAGTTTAATTTTTAATATTAATTAGATATATTATTTATCCAACATTTTTTATTACAAAAATTCGGAGTATCTATAATGAATGATCTCCAACAAGCGGCTAAAACAGCATTGCAATCATGCCTTGGGCTTAAAAATGATGAAACCCTAATGATTTTAACAGATGATAATAAAATTTCAATCGGTACCGCTTTATACAAAGTTGGGCAAGAACTTTGCAAAGAAATCGTATTGGTACAGATGCCTCCAGCTGCGGTAAACGGTCAGGAACCCCCACCCTCGATAACCGCCATGATGCTCGGATATGATGTTATTGTTTGCCCTACAACTAAGTCAGTCACTCATACGGATGCGAAACGTAACGCCTGTAAAAAAGGCGCCCGCGTGGCGACAATGCCTAATATCACTGAGGATATTATGATTCGTGGCCTTAAAGCAGATTATCAAAAAATTGCCGAAAGGACACTTAAATTATCCGCTCTCCTTGATGAAGGCAAAATAGCACATATCACTACACCATTAGGCACCGATCTAACCATGCCCATCGATGGTATCAAAGCTATTTCTTCCACTGGCCTTATTCTGGAAAAAGGTAAAGGCGGCAATTTGCCAAGCGGGGAATCATTTTTAATGCCCGAAGAAGGAAAAAGTGAAGGCATACTCTATATTGATGCAGCCGTTGCGGGTATTGGAAAAATACATTCCCAACCCGTAAAAGTAATTATTAAAGATGGCTATGCTATAGAATTTAGCGGTGGGCCGGAAGCAAATGAATTGGAATCCAGTCTTGCAAAATTCGGCAAACCGGGGATGAATGTCGCTGAGCTTGGTATAGGAACCAATCACGAAGCTTCGGTGAGTGGAAATATTCTGGAAGATGAAAAAGTTATGGGCACTATTCATATTGCATTTGGTAATAATATCAGTATGGGCGGAACCTGTAACGTAGGTATACATATCGATGGAGTTGTCACTAAACCGACTGTATATATCGATCAGAAAAAAATAATGGAAAATGGTTCACTTTTAATTTAAATTTACAAAGTAGTTGATTTGCAGAATTACTTTGTTTCTTTACCAACATGCAGAAACATCAAAATTCTTTTAGTTTATTTTTGATTTAAAATTAATCTTAGTTTTTACGATATGGTATGATCTATCAGATGTATCATATTAATAACAACCATTACATTTAGGAGGCACCTTGGATCAAGCTCAGGGTTACCTGGAAATTTATCCAAAGGGATTTGGTTTTTTACGTACTCTAGAGAATAATTTCAGACCATCAAATACAGATATATATGTCCCACATCAGCTTATTCGTAATCATGCATTACGTGAAGGTCTTTTAATTGAAGGGGAAATAAAAAAGAATCAAAAAAACGAAAATAAAAATGACCAGTTAAACAAAATTATAAAAATTAATGAGAATATCGCCAAAGGTTATCTTGATATCAAAGAATTGAAAAATTTGACCAGCATCAATCCAAATGAACGGATCAAGATGACCCTAGGGCCAAAAGATCGTATGGGAAAAATATTAGATATGCTGGTCCCCTTGGGGAAAGGCCAACGCGGTTTGATTATCGCTTCTCCCAAAACCGGAAAAACCACCATATTAAAACATATTGCTATGGCCATTGAAAAAAATCACCCTGAAATCGAGTTATTTGTTTTACTCGTTGATGAACGGCCTGAAGAAGTCACCGATTTTAGAAGAGCTCTGGGAAGAGGATCTGTTCTTTCCTCATCAGCAGATGAAAGTGTAACCAATCATTTGCGGATGACTCGTCTTGCTATGAATTCTGCCATCCGTATGGTAGAATATGGCAAAGATGTAGCCATTGTAATTGATTCATTGACACGTATGGGCCGGGCATTCAATAAAGAAACACAGAGCCATGGACGGACGCTTTCCGGTGGATTGGCTGCCAATGCGCTGGATTTACCTCGTCAGTTTTTCGGTGCTGCCCGGAAAGTTGAAGGCGGCGGTTCGCTTACTATCATGTCTACCATTCTAGTAGAAACCGGCAGTCAAATGGATGAAGTCATTTTTCAGGAGTTTAAAGGTACAGGTAATTTAGACCTCGTTTTATCCAAAGATTGTGCAGAGCAACGGGTCTTCCCTGCTATCAATATCAATGCATCCGGTACACGCAAAGAAGAATTATTACTGGATGATGATGAATACCGCCGATCTGCAAAAATCCGTAGACTTCTCTCTCAATTTAAGGAAGTTGAAGCGATGCAATATCTGGTGACTAAATTTGATGAGCTTCAAGAACTGTCCTGACAAGAGTATGTTTAACATATGGAAATGATTCATATATTTATACTGGCAGGTATTGCTGTTTTTACTGCTTATTTTGTTAAGGGATTTGGCGGCTTTGGCCCGGCCCTTATTTTAATTCCCAGTCTCACACTCTTATTTAATGCAGAAACAGCTATCTCAGCAGCCACGTATTTTGATATCATCGCCGGCATAATTTTATTTATCTATATTCGTAAATCAATCGACTGGAAGTTTGTAATCCCGATAACACTGCTGTTGTTTATAGGTGCCTATTTTGGTGCTAATTTATTAAAAACCATCCCAACCCAATTTCTGGAAAAAATCATCGGTTATGGATTGATTTTATTCAGCCTAATACTCATCCTGCAGAAAGACAATGAAGATAAACCAGTTAAACAATCAACCATGAGAAGAGTTACTTCTTTTCCATTTGCACTCATGGCAGGTTTCACCGGTGGTATGATTGGTATAACCGGTCCATTATTAGTGATTTATATGAAACTAAATTACAGAAAAAGCTACTTTAGAACTCAGTTGATTGCTATTTTTGCTTTTGGCGCTATCTGGCGATTTGCTTTATATCGGATGCATCATATTGCTTTTAACATGGATCTAGCACTGATTATTATCTTGACAATAATTATGCTGCTTGGGCTTTGGATTGGTCAGAATTTGCATTTTAAAGTTAATGAAAGAAATTTTAATCGGATTATAGCCTTAATATTAATAATTCCGGCTATTAGTCTTCTCTTAGAATAAACTGTCTTGTCCTTTCTTTCTTTATAAAGAAAGGACTAAAGAAATCAAAGCTGGAAAATAAATGGAAAGAAAAACTAAGGCTTGTTTCACTAAAATTCTGAAACTATCCCGACAAGTCGGGATCAAATGTTCAGAATTTTTAACATTTCACTTCGCTAAGTTCTTCTAATCTCTTTATTTTATGCCGTTGTTCAAAGCTTAAAGTTTATTTCAGGCAGTATTAAATTAGCAGTTGATCTTTTGGTTCTTTTGCATCAAGGAAAAAGAACAAATGCATAACAATTCCTGCATAAAATATGAGTACTTTATTACAAAGACATTTAAGTTATTGATAATATATCCTGAACAATTTATATTTTAAGACCTTATGATTTAAGAACAGTGATAAATTTGGAGTAATAATGAAAAAAGGCACGGTTAAAATGTGGGATTCTTCAAGGGGATTTGGATTTATTGTAACTGAAGATGATGAAGAAATTTTTGTAAATGCGAATGATTTGCATGTCACAATACAGGATAAAAGATTGAATGAAGGTCAGCGCGTATCCTTTGATGTTAAGAGCGATATGAAAGGTGACCGGGCGGTTAATGTCAAACGAATTTGAGGTATTTTACCTGGCAAAACTTTCTTGACATTGTTCAGCCTGATTATTAAATTGCGTGACTTATTTTGCGGGATCGTCTAGCGGCAGGACGCCTGGTTCTGGCCCAGGTAACCGGGGTTCGAATCCCTGTCCCGCAGCAAAGAGGTATAAAATGCGCCCATAGCTCAATTGGATAGAGCGTTTGGCTACGGACCAAAAGGTTGGGGGTTCGAGTCCTCCTGGGCGTACTTACTTAAGAAAAAAGACAAAAGAAAAAAGATAAAAAACTGTCTTTTCTCGATTGTCTTTTTTATTTTGTCTTAGATTTGGCGCGTTCGTCTAGGGGTCTAGGACGCTGGCCTCTCACGCCGGTAACAGGGGTTCGAATCCCCTACGCGCTACTAAAGGATCTTTAAATATAGGGATTTTTGATTTAGAAATATCTTATTTCATACATATCATATTGAAGTGGGCATACGATCCCCATTCTATAATAAAAAATTCTTTAACCATTTTTACTGTAATTATATATAAAAATTGTTTTAGACAATGGATACGTACAGTATCAATATTTTACAATTTCAATGTGTATGAGAATATCTATATTTAAATATTAATATTCCTTAAGCTTTTTATAGCGCATTAACGCTTCAACATAGTAATAATCTGTATAAGAAAGAGGGACATCAACTTCTGCATTATTAGGCATATGACCTACAGAATGCTTTAAAATAAAATTCCCATTATTTCCAAGTGCATTTCTGTAATGCGGGGAGCTTAATACTCTTAATTGTTTTTCCGCTACATCCAAATACTTCTCCGATTTTTGCTCTGTTGTAAAAGTACTCAATTCCAACAATGCAGAACAAATAATCGCAGCTGCCGAAGCGTCACGAGGACAGTCTGGAATGTTAGGTGCATTAAAATCCCAATAAGGAATTTTATCATCAGGTAAATTTGGATGATTTAAAATAAATGATGCTATATTTTCTGCTTGTTTTAAATATATTGAATCCTCTGTAAATCGATACATTACTACAAAACCATATAAACCCCATGCTTGACCACGTGCCCATGCTGATTTATCAGAATATCCCTGCGAAGTATTTTTCTTTTCTACTGTCCCATTAACTGTATCATAACTTACAACATGATAGCTACTATAATCCTTTCTATAATGATTCTTCAACGTTGCATTAGCATGTTGAATGGCAATTCTATAAAATTTTTCTTGATTAAATGTTTTCGCACTCCAAAGTAACAATTCCAAATTCATCATATTGTCAATTATCACTGGATACTGCCATTGTTCGTTCCATTCAGCCTTATCCCATGAACGGATTGTTTTTGTAATTTTGTTGTATCGCGTTGATAGAGATTTGGCAGCATTATAAATTACTTTTTTGTATGATTTATTTTTTGTTAATCTATAACCATTTCCAAAGC
>JARRPN010000060.1:0-7481 GCA_037382875.1 Calditrichaceae bacterium
CTTGGAGAGAGCTATGAAAAATAAGCTCAATTTTATCACAATTTTTGCCATAATTTTCCTTTTCAGCATGCTAATTTCAGTTCAGGCGCAGGACGGTCAAGCGGGGATGCCAGGAACATATCTGCATATGGGTGTGGGATCCGAAGCATTAAGTATGGGAAAAGCTTATACGGCAATTGCAAATGATGCTACAGCAATATACTGGAATCCGGCTGCATTGGCAGATCAGAATCCTTACCAGGTTTATTTTACGCATTCTGTGCTGTTCTATGATACCAATTTTGGTTATCTCGGCGGTAGTTTGCCCACACGGAAATGGGGAACATTTGGTCTCGGTCTGGTATATCTCTATTCAGGCGATTTTGATCAGCGTAATGAACTGAATGAGAAACTGGATTCTTTTGGTATCTCAGATATGGCCTTTCTTCTTTCCTGGTCTAAAGAAACATACTATGATGTCTCAGTAGGTATAAATTATAAACTTGTTACTCAAAGCATGCTTGATTACTCGGGTACTGGTCATGGATTTGATCTGGGTTTAAAAAGAAGGTTTTTTGATCGTGTGGATGTGGGCATGATGTTTATGAATTTGATTTCGCCTAAAATGAAGCTTTCACATGTATCAGAAACCTATCCGATGCAATTCAGGATGGGCGCTGCAATGAAATTTCTGGATGACAAATTATTAGTGAGTACTGAAATTGCAAAAATTGTCGATTGGGAATCGGTTTATTTTAATATCGGAGCTGAATACACGATTTTAGACCAGTATGCCATTAGAGCCGGTTTAAATGATGGACGATTTACCGTAGGGCTTGGATATACTTTCAATAAAATTGGAGTCGATTACGGTACTAAAAGTGTTTCCGAATTCGGTTTTTACCATAGCTTTGCAGTTAAATATGCATTTGGTGGATTTGAAGTCAACGCAAAAGCTTTTCCGGATATATTCTCACCAGTTGGTGAACAAAATATTTCACACATAAAGTTAACAGCCAAAACCAGATCTGAAGTAACCGAATGGAATTTCCATATTGTGGATACCAGAGGTAATATCATTAGAAGTTTTTCTGAAAAGGGTAATATTCCCGAAGAAATTGTTTGGGATGGCCGGGATAATTCAGGAGCTCTGGTAGAGGATGGAAAATTCAAATATAAATTCGAAATATTCACCATGGATGGAGAATCACTAGAGTCAGAAGGCAATCTGGTTACAATTGATACAAAAGGTCCTGCGGGTTCTCTCGGTTCGTAATCAGATTTAAAATAAATGCATGCATTTGCAAAGTGATAGGTGAACCATGAATGTATATAGAAACAGAACTAAAACTGTGAAAATAATAATACTTCTCGGCGCTGTTTTAATTATTTCGCAGTCCTGGGCACAGAGTTCAATCCGTCCATGGCAGCAATATCAGCAGGCGGCTACCTTTTATAAGGATAGAGCACCCCTCAATCAGGTTTTAGATTTATTACAACAAGTACAGAAAACAAGTTCGGATTCTGTACTGTTAGGTAGAACTCTTCTCCTGTCTGCATCGGCTTATGAAAGAGCTCTTCAATATGATAAAGCGCTTCTGGAATTAAAGAAATTTGATTTACCTGGTAGAAATTATTTGAAAACGATGCAGAGTGAGGCATGGCTGCGGACAGGAAATATTTTTCTAAAACAGAATAAAGTTGGATATGCCCAAAAATATTTTGATAAAGTCGTTGAAGCAAATAGTAATCCCTTCCAGAAAAAAGAAGCTCTTCTTGGATTGGCTTGGATTTCCGCTGATGCTAACCAATGGGATGCCTGTGATTCGCTATTATCATTAGTAAATCCCGATACGACATCAGGTATTCATGATGAAAGAATTCTTATTCTGAAGACAAGAAAACTCATAGCTAATGAGCAATATAAAGAAGCCATCAAACTGGTAGAAAATTCAGAGACTGAAAGTGGTTTATACTATCTGGCCAAAGCCAATGAACTGGCCGGTAATCGTATTATGGCGGTCAGTGTGTACAAAAAGCTGCATGATATGTTCCCGGGAACACCCGAGGCACGACTCGCCTTATTTCAAGCGGCAGAAGTGTTTATGCGCGCCGGTGACTGGCTGGCTGCCCGGTCCGAGTTTAAACGGTTGATGCAAAGCGGTCTTCAAAATGCCGATGGTATCCACTTCAGGCTGGGTTGGATATACATGAATCTCAACCAACTTGACGAAGCGTTGGCAGAATTCAGATTTCAGGCTTCTGCAGAAAACAGCGGATATTTTAAATATATGGAAGCGGAATGTTTACGTCGTCAGGGTGCAACCGATTCAGTTAAACTCGATAAAGCAATCGTTCTCTTTCATAATATTGCTTCGATTGATTTAAAATCGCCATTGGCGCCGCTGGCTAAATTAAAGGCGGCGATGACGGAAATGGAGAAAGGAAACAGTTCCGGAGCTTTAGTTACTTTACGACAGTTCCTTAGTCTATATTCCAAAGATGAACTCATCCCGGCTGTTTATTTTTTGTTGGGTGTGAATGAAAGTGAAAAGAACAGTCAGAAATATTTTGATCAGATCATTCAGCAAAATCAGCAGAGTAAATTTTTTGATGTTGCTTACTTTGCCATGCAGAATTTTGATTTTCAAAAAGAAAATTATCAACGGGTCATTACGCGTAATGCCAGTATAAGACAGGGAACAGATGCAGAAGTTGATAACTTCTGGCAGCGTGCGACGCATTTAATAATGGCGGAATCTGCGTACTTTTTAAAACACTATGATCAGGCTATAGCGGAATATGATCTTGCTCTGGATGGCATGGAAGATGATCTGGCGCAGAAAGCACAAATTGGTAGTGCATGGTGCCTGCTCCAGACACAAGGGCCCGAGGCTGCATTACCTGTTTTTAAACAAATAAAAGATAATATGGCAGGAGAAAATCGCATCCTGGCAGATTATGGCTATGCAACAGTTCAATTTATGAGGCAGGAATATACAGAGGCAATTAAGGCTTATCCGATCAGTATTAATACACAAATGCAACCGGAAATGGAAAATTTGGCTATTCGGTCGCTTTTCCGGAGTGCACAATGCTATTCTCGTCTTCAGTATTATATGCAGGCGATTGAGACATGGGATCGATTGGCCAATGAACATCCTAATTCTGAATTGTCCATTGAAGGTCTTTACAATATCGGTGATATCTATTTCAGAGCTGATCATTTTGCAGAAGCAGATTCAGTCTATAAGTTAATTATTGACCGGTATCCTGAAAGTTCTTTTGCAGTTGAGAGTGCATTGAAATTAGCCCAGACATCCTATAATGCCGCAGATTATGATAGCGCCATAGCCCGTTACCAGAAGTTTATCGATACCTATCCGAATCATGAAAAAACCAAAGAAGCACTCGAGGGTATCCAACTATGCTATTATCAACTCGGTCAGACGGATCAGGCTTCGGCAGCCCTTCAAAAGGTGGTTGAGAATACAGCTAATTCAGATCTTGCTATTGATGCGCGTTATCGAATTGCAGCCAATCAGTACCAAAGCGGGGATTTTCAGACGGCCATTGAATCCTTTAAAGAGATATTAACACTGTATCCGAATTCTTCCTATGCCGTGGATGCCCAGTTTGCCTTGTCAAAATGCTATATTGCCCAGGAAAATTATAAATCCGCTTCCGAAGAATTCCTGCGCTTTGTTCAGTATTTTCCGAATAGTCCGCAATTGCCGGAGGCTTATTTTCTTCTTGGCGTAAGCTATTATCAGGTTGAAAGCTATTTATCTGCCATTGATTACTTCAATCAGGTGATTGAAAAATATGCTACTTCTGATTATTACGCTCCAGCATTAAAAAACTCTGCCTGGTGCTATGATCGTTTGAAAGATAGTGAAAAAGCTATTCAGACTTTTAATACCTATCTAAAGGCCTATCCTGAGGCGGAAGATAAGGACCAGATAAAACTACAGGTAGCAAGGCTACAATTGGAAAACGGTAAAATACAGGAAGCCATAGCAAATTTTAAACAATTACGAAAGGCGGCAGATTTAGAAGTTTCAATGGAAGCCAGTTATAGGCTGGGTATGCATTATGTTTCCGGTCAAAAAGTTAAAGAAGCGGAAAATGCATTTAAGGCTGCACTTCCGGCGGCTGGTGGAGAAAATTATTACCGGCTAAGTTCATTGGCTCAACTGGCAGCGATATATGAAAACCAGGGAAAAAATACACAGGCTATTTCTACTTATGAATTATTGGCCAATAGTACAAATGAAGAGCGGTGGACTGCGGCTGCCAATGAACGAATTCAACTTTTAAGAATGCAAAGTAGTCAATAAAGAAAATATAAGATTTATAAATAATAGTTAAGGGAGTTTAAATATGGAAATTAACATTGTTGATACCTTACGATCCAGTTTCACGATGATAATTCTGATAGCCTGCTCGGTTATTGCTTTAACCTTTATCTTTGAACGATGGCTGTTTTATAAGCAAACCAATATCGATGCTGATCGATTTTTTATGAAGATTAAAGAGGCTTTTCGTAATGAAGGCACAGAGAGAGCGATATCTGTCTGTAATACTTCGTTATCTCCTCTGGCAGCCGTTGTAAAATCAGGTTTGGAAGAATCTGAGAAAGAGGTAGAAGTTGCTGCGGAAATGATGGATGCCATGGCCATTGAACAACGGACAAAACTTGAAAAAAATCTCAGTATTCTTGGTACGCTGGGCAATATTGGTCCTTTGATTGGATTGTTCGGTACGGTTGTGGGCATCATTCGTGCCTTTCATTCTCTATCCGTATCGGGTTCAGCAGGTCCTTCGGTTGTAGCTGCAGGTATTGCTGAAGCCTTAATGACTACAGCAGCCGGTCTGGTAGTGGCCGTCCCTGCGGTTGTATTTTACAATTATTACCTTCGGCGCGTTGAAACTGTAATGAGTGAAATTGAATCCATAAGTAAAAAAGTTTTGGTGCTGATGGGATTAAAATAGTTCGATGAAAATCAACATCGAAATATGAGGATTAAATGAACGGTATAAAATTTAACATGAACCGCGCTAATGGTAAATCAAATAAAGCGGTTACAGATATCAATTTAACTTCGATGGTTGATGTTTGCCTGACACTGGTTATCATCTTCATGGTCTCTTATCCACTGGTTATGCAATCGGGCATCAACGTTTCGACGCCGTCAATGAAAAAAGCAAAAACTGTAACAGAAGAAACCGAAATAAAAGCGGAAATCAATCTTAAAGAAGATTATACTATTGAACTCAATGGTAGTACAATAGCACCCGATCTTTTATCCGACTCCCTTAAAAGTTTGATGAAAGCAAGTAAAAAGAAACTGGTAATTGTCAGCGCTGAAGCGAATGTTCTGCATGATCATGTGGTAGCAATACTTGATGAGGCCAAACAATGCGGAGCTGAACAATTATCAATCATAAAAAAGAAGAAGAAATAAAGCTGGAGATATTATGTCACCAATAGGCAAAATAGAAATTACTCCCCTGGTAGGGGTTGCCCTTATATTGGTAATTATATTCATGGTCACATCGCCCCTTATGACAACGCCGCCTGATATCGATGTAAATCTGCCTAAGGCACGGACGGTGGAGGCCAAATCCGAATCAAATATAACGATTTCCTTTTCCAGTGATAGAATTCTTGCTCTAAATGAAAAAGAGGTACAGAGAGGACAACTAGGTAGCGAACTGAGTAAAATGTTAAAAGAACATCCGGATAGACTTGTGGTAATTAGGGCTGATAAAAACCTGACACACAAAGAAGTTCTGGATATAATGGGTATCGCTAAAAAGGCCGGTGCACAAAAAATGGCGGTAGCTACTTTACAAAGGAACAGGGGAAAATTTGATCCTGTTGGAACTGATGGTTAAACAATGAACGAAGTAACAAAGACAATTCCCAAACTCCAATTGTGGAGTCAGGACAAAAATCCGTTTAAAAGAACAATTGGTCAGATCTGGAAAAAACTGGTTCAGAAAACACAATACCGTCTTTCAGGTAGTATTTCTATTTCTGTTATAGCCCATCTGTTTGTATTATTAAGTTACCTGGGCATGGGCGCTATTGATACATCCATCGAACCGCCGATACAGGAAATAACTTTTATAGACATGAATGAAATTGAAGAAGAACCTGAAGAGGTGGTTGTTAAAAAGGAAGAGCCTCCGGTTACACAGAATGAAATCGTCCCGCCTCCTCCAGAAGAGGAAGCCGAGCCTTCATACGCGCCACAGGAACAGAGGACGCCTAAAATTAATCTGGGTAATGAGCGGTTATTTCTGGATAGGGAACGGAAACAGGCGCCGATAAATGTTCAGGAATATGAACCGGTTGCCGATGATATGAATCAGCCGAAAAATGCTATTAATCTTTCACCGGCTATTGGTATAAAAAAGGATGACCGTACGTCCAAATCGAAAGCGCTTGATTTAGGCAAACAGAGCGATATGGTTATGCCGCAATCGGTAGGGCCTGCTGATGCAGTTTCACTGGGGCCATCCAGCAAGCCTCAGATTGATCTTAGTCCTTCACGACGTGCCGTGTCAAGCAGCAACTCCCCGGTGACCAATAATATTCAGCCTTCTAAACCCAAACCAATTCAGGCCAAACCGGATATAAAACCGAAAGAAACACAGACTACCATAACAGGTGCTTTGGCTAATCGCGAGATTATATCAAAAGAAATACCACGCTTCCCCTATTGGGCAGTACAGAAAGGTATTGGGGCAACGATATCCCTGCGCTTTACAGTGATGGAAAACGGACAGGTTAAAGAAACTGTGATTGTGGAGAGAACCAGCGGATATTTACAATGGGATCAGATGGTGATATCCGCGCTTAAAAAATGGAAATTTGCACCGTTAAAATCAAGCGGCGGCTTGCGGCAGGATCAAAGCGGCGTTATAACCTTTCAATTTGTTATTTAAAGTGATAAATGAAAAGGGTATCGTTTGTAGAGTTTGCACAAATAAATAGAGGTATCTATGAAACTGACCATATACTTAATTAGTTTGATTATTTTAACGGCAAATCTCTGGGCTCAGGAAACTGAAACCGGGCAACAAAAATCACTGGATGATATTGTTGTTAAAGAAAAATTCCAAATTGGAGGCGAGGAAGAAAAATTACCGGTTGTTCTGAAAGCGGATTTTTCAAATTTAGTTGAAATTGAAGAACGTATTAACTGGTCCTCCGTGTCCTGGGAATTCGAAGGTGAAAAACCAGGATTTGAGAGATATGGCAGTAAATTATCTGCTCCGGAATTGACAGGGATTACACCTCAGCCAGTAAAAGTATTTACGGTAAATTTTGAAGAACTAGCCAGCTGGAAAATGGATATTTTTACAAGTGACGGTCAGAAGTTCCGCTCTTTAAGTGGAGAAGGAAATCCCCCTAAGGCCATTGCATGGGATGGTTTGGGTGATGATAATACGCCATTGGTGCCGGGTGAATCCTATGCTTATTCATTTAC
>JARRPN010000061.1:0-12847 GCA_037382875.1 Calditrichaceae bacterium
GTTAGAAGGTGAAGATCACAAAGAGTATTTTGAATCCGCCTTTACAACCCCCCAGGAAGTAACCAATGCCTGTCTCGAATGTCATGATCAAGCTGCAAGTGATGTAATGAAAACAGTGCACTGGACATGGGAAACCATGCCGGTTCATACACAGGACAGTAAAGATACACTACACCTTGGCAAAATGAATGTTATAAATAATTATTGTATTGCGGTCGAATCCAATTGGCCTCGTTGTACTAGCTGCCATGCCGGATATGGCTGGAAAGATGCCTCATTTGATTTTAATAAAGAAGAAAATGTGGATTGCCTGATATGTCATGATCAAACAGGCAAGTATAAAAAATCCCCAGCCGGTGCCGGTTTACCAGCAGAAGGTGTTGATTTGCTAAACATAGCACAGAACGTTGGTGCTCCAACAAGAGCAAATTGCGGAACCTGTCATTTTTATGGCGGTGGCGGTGAAAATGTAAAACATGGCGATCTGGATCAGGGATTAGTTGATCCTTCAGTTGAATATGATGTTCATATGGGCAACGATATGAGTTGCCAGGATTGTCATACTACAGAGAATCATAATATTAAAGGCCGTTCCATGGCAATTATTACGGATACATCGAATCGTATTTTATGTACGGATTGCCACGAATCAGATGTTCATGAGAAAGAAACACTGAACAAACATACAGAAAAAATCGCCTGTCAGACTTGCCATATACCGGTTTACGCAAAAGACAGACCCACAAAAATATACTGGGACTGGTCTACCGCTGGGCAAGACAAAGATGTTGAGAAAGATAGCTATGGTATGCAAACTTTTGATAAAAAGAAAGGTGATTTTCAATGGGGAAAGAATATTAAACCTGAGTATTACTGGTATAATGAAAATTCTGAACGCTATGTTAAGGGAGAAAAATTAAATCCAAATGAAGTTTTATCTTTAAACAAACCTTTGGGCGATGTGAAAGATGATAATTCAAAGTTATATCCTTTTAAAGTGATGCGTGGTAACCAGATTTATGATACTGAAAATAATTATCTGATTATCCCTCAGCTTTGGGGTGGATATTGGAAACATTTTGACTGGAATAAAGCTTCTGAGGATGGGATGAAAATAGCAGGTTTAGATTACAGTGGTAAATATGGTTGGATTGAAACCGAAATGTACTGGAAATTGAATCATATGGTTAGCCCTAAAGAAAACGCGTTAAAATGTATGGACTGCCATGGTAAGGGCGATGATAAGCTGATTGATTGGGAAAGGCTAGGATATAGAGGTGATCAGCAATTGAAAAAGAATCGGGATTAGCTCTAATCTGATTTTATGAATTAAGATAAAATTTAAATTAAAAGAAAAGCTGTTACCTAACCATTATAGATTAATCCGGTAGCAGCTTTCCTAAATTTATTATCTTTGTACTCTTGCTGAACCGCCTTTAGCAAACGATTCCACTTCTGCTAATTTTGCCATAGTCGTATCCCCCGGAAAACTGGTTAGTAAAGCACCATGAGCCCATCCGAGTCTCAGAGCGTCTTCCGGTTTTCTTCCATTTATCAAACCATAGATAAGACCTGTTGCAAATCCGTCACCACCACCAATTCTGTATAACACATTCAACTCAGTCGTAGGACTAGCATATTGCTGACCATCATACCAGAGTACAGCCCCCCATTTATGTTTATTGGCCGATTCAACTTCGCGTAATGTAGTTGCAACCATTTTAATATTGGGAAACTGATCAGTTACTCTTTCTATCATTTCAAAAAAATTACTGGTATCGAATTTGGATTTTGCAGATACTTCAGGTCCTTTAATTCCAAGCCCTAACTGTAAATCTTCCTCATTGCCAATCAAAGCATCTACATTTTCAGCTATTTTACGCAAAGTTTTTTGTGCTTTCTCAAGTCCACCAATGGGCGCCCATAGTTTTCCGCGATAATTCAAATCAAAAGAATTAATTGCACCAGATTTACTGGCAGCCTGCATGCCCTCAATAATTACCTCTGAAGTAGTTTCTGAAAGGGCAGCAAAAATACCACCGGAATGAAACCATCGTACACCCTTAGAGAAAATAGTATTCCAGTCAATATCGCCGGCTTTCAACATAGCAGCGGCCTCATTGGATCGGTTATAAAATACAACAGGTGGGCGGACGCCATAACCACGGTCACTATATACGGTAGCGATATTTGGCCCACGAACTCCATCATGTTCAAACTGCTTAAAAAAAGTTCGAACACCCATTTCGCGAACCCGTGTTTGTACCATTTCCCCGATACCATAATTCACCATTGCTGAGGCAATTCCTGTTCTGTGAAAGAAAATCCAATTCACATGAATCTTTGCGTATGTTTAATTCACTCATATTATCTCCTATTTAAATTAATCCCCTTGAGATTCATCAAACCACCTAAAAAAAGGGGGTAGGGGGTTGTCTATTCTCAATTTCATTTACTTTGTCATTTATTACTTGTAATGCACCCTCAATATTATTCAATATATAAGAGCCATCAAATCTCAGCATCTCAAAATTCAATGATTTTAATTTTTTTCTCTATGTTTATCATAAAATTTCTTATCTTGATAATGAGTCACACCATCTATTTCAATAATTAAATGTAATTTGCTACAATAGAAATCAACAATAAAATTGTCTATTGGTTTTTGCCTAATAAACTGATAACCAAGTATCTGCCTATTTTTTTAATACTTCCATAATAATCGTTCTGAATCAGTTGCGTTTCTTCTTAGTTTTTTTGCTACTTATTTTAAGTTAGGATTGTAATATACTCTCAAAATCACAACCCCCTTTATTCCCTTTTCATAAGGGGGAGTTAAAAATAAAAATTAATTAAATCTATCTTTATGTGACCAAAGCCCCAAAGCAGGATTAGAAATATAAAAAATTTCTTCCCCATTCCTTAATTTATTAAACCCTTCTTTTAGTAAATTAGGATCATAAACTTTCATTGTTTCTCTAAGATCAGCATAATTAAAATTAACAGTTTCTATCTCTTTTTTTGTCAAATTTCCGGGACAATAGGTTATTTTAAATCGATTTTCTGATGAACCATGAATTAAATGAGCTGCAGCGCTGAGATTATTTTGTAAATCTTCATTCTGTTCGGTTAGGTTCAAAATTTCTGGTGTAGTCAGGTAGCCGTATTTCCGAATCAATTCATCTATTTTTTTGTCCTCACCAAACTCTTCAAGTCCTGGCGCCAGCACGATCAGTTCTCCACCATCAGCTATAGCCATTCGAGTACGGTAAATACTTTTGTTGCCCAGCCAGGTGCTTTTAAATTCAGATTGATCCAAATAAACTACAATTTTTTCAAGTGGTTGATCCAACAATTTAAAGTTTTCCCTTAATGATAATTCTGATGCTTTTAAAAAGCATTCCATATCATCACCAATATATAATCCTTTTACAACCAGTTTACCATGGCTGTTCTTTCCTACAACTGTCAGCACATATACAATTGGTAGATGCCTGGCGAAATTATCTGACGCATAATTCATGACATCACGAACGGGGTTATTTGCCCTTCCCATGATACGTTCCATGCCGTATGCAGCACCTAGAAAATGGCTTTTATTGATACCTTCAGAACCACCAGTACCGACAAAAATATTTTTATTATAATTAGCCATTCCAATGACTTCATGAGGCACAACCTGCCCTATGGAGAGAATTAAATCATACTTGCCTTCAACCAGCATCTTATTCACCTGAGCCGGCCAGGGATATGTTACTCTTCCTTCCGATACCGTCTCTACATATTCGGAAGGTACTTCTCCCAGTGTGATAATGTCGTTTCGCCAGTCATGAGCACGGAACAGTTTTTTTGGAACATCGATAAACATATGATCTATTTGACTCTTTGTCATTGCTGTATGCGTTCCCAAAGCCGGGAGTATATCCGTCAATTTTTCTTTATAATACTGATAGCAATAAGTTGTTAATTCACCAGCAAATGAATGAAAACGAGTATAATCCGGTGGGATGGCAAGTATCTTCTTTCTTTTTCCCAGCTTCTCAAGAGCCTCGAATAAAAATTGCTTTATTTCTCTGGATGTAAAACCTTCTTCAGTTAATTCTCTATATAAATACAAACTCATATGTCGATACTATTTCATTAAACTAATTTAATAAAAGATCTTCTTCCCTGAACATACAGGGAAAAAGAAAATTAAATTATTTTTATTTCTATGCATTATAAGTGCTCGAGGCTGTTGTACCGCCACGTCCAGTCCAGTTAGTATGGTAAAATTCACCCCTTGGCTTATCGATACGTTCATAGGTATGAGCTCCAAAATAATCGCGTTGTGCCTGCAGTAAATTAGCAGGTAAAACCTCACTGCGATAACCATCATAATAAGCCAGAGCACTACTAAACGCCGGCACTGGAATGCCTGCTTCTATTGCCTTTGCAATCACGGATCGCCAGGCTTTTTGATTATTTTCAATAACCGCTTTAAAATAATCATCCAGTAATAGATTCTGAAGCTTTGGATTCTTATCAAATGCTTCCTTGATCTTCCCAAGGAACTGTGCCCGAATGATACAACCGCCACGCCACATCAAAGCAATTTCGCCATATTTAAGGTCCCATTTATATTCTTCTGCAGCTAGTTTCATCAATTGGTAACCTTGCGCATAGGAACATATTTTTGAAGCATACAGTGCCTGTCGTATCATCTCGATAAATTCTTTTTTATTCACATCGATCTTCACCTCTGGTCCTTTTAAAACCTTAGACGCAGCCACACGTTCTTCCTTTATGGCGCTCATAGCCCTTGCAAATACGGCTTCCGCAACAGTTTGTGCAGGACAACCGACATCCAGTGCAGCCTGGCTGGTCCATTTACCGGTTCCTTTCTGTCCGGCTGTATCTAGAATAACATCCAGCATAGGCTTTCCGGTTTCATCATCTTTCTTACCCAGAATATCACGGGTAATCTCAATCAGATAGCTATCTAATTCGCCTTCATTCCATTCTTTAAATACCGGTTGCATTTCATCGGCTGACATGCCGAGAATATTTTTCATTATCGAATAGGCCTCACAGATCATCTGCATGTCGCCATATTCAATACCATTATGTACCATTTTAACAAAATGTCCGGCGCCATTATCACCTACCCACTCACAACAAGGAGATCCATCAGCCACCTTTGCTGCAATCGACTGAAAAATAGGTTTTACTGCCTGCCAGGCTTTCTCTGAACCACCCGGCATGATCGATGGACCTTTCAAAGCCCCTTCTTCACCGCCTGAAACACCAGTTCCAATATAAAGTAAACCTTTACTTTCAACATATCGGGTTCTGCGTATTGTATCAGGAAAATGACTATTGCCGCCATCGATAATAATATCACCTTTATCCAGATGAGGAATAATCATATCAATAAACTTGTCCACGGGATTTCCCGCCTTCACCAGGAGCATAACTTTTCGCGGTTTTTCCAAATTCTGAACCAGTTCTTCGATACTGAAACAGCCGACAATGTTTTTACCTTTTGCCCGTCCTTCAACAAAATCAGATACTTTTGTGGTTGTCCGATTAAATACAGCCACCGAGAATCCATGATTTTCCATATTAAGCACAAGATTTTCGCCCATTACGGCTAAACCAATCAATCCAATGTCACACTTACTCACAATTCACTCCTTATTTTAGATTAATTTGTTATATATATGAATAAATTATTCCCACTCTGTATGGAAGTACTGGCCACGCGGCTTATCCACCCGTTCATAGGTGTGAGCACCGAAAAAATCCCTCTGGGCTTGTACTAATCTTGCCGGTAATAACTCAGCACGATAACTGTCGTAATATGATATTGCACTGTTAAAACCTGGTATCGGTAATCCATTTTCAATCGAAATTGCAATAATCTGCCTCCAGGCTACCTGACTGTCATGAATTGAATCACGGAAATAAGGATACAATAATAGATTATCCAAATTGGGCTCAGCAGTGAATGCTTCCTTAATATTATTCAGGAACTGTGCCCGAATAATGCAACCTGCTCGCCATATTGATGCTATATTGGCATAATTCAGATCCCACTCATAAACCTCACTGGCCCGCTTCATTAACTGGAAACCCTGAGCATAGGAACAGATTTTAGAAGCATAAAGAGCTTTACGAATATTTTCAATAAATCCATTTTTATCGGCTGTGGAAAAATGGGGTTTGGGACCTTTTAGTATTTTCGATGCCGCCACACGCTCCTCTTTATAGGAGCTGGCTATGCGGGCAAACACTGATTTTGCAATCGTAAGCGCCGGCACACCCAAGTCCAGAGCAGCCTGGCTGGACCATTTTCCTGTTCCCTTTTGTCCTACCGTATCCAGAATCATTTGAATCATCGGTTTGCCAGTTTCTTCATCCTTCTTACGCAAAATTTTACTGGTTATTTCAATGAGATAGCTGTTCAGTTCACCCTGATTCCATTCTTCGAAAATATCAGCCATTTCCCTGGGTCCTAATCCCATTAACTGTTCCAGCAGGAAATAGGCTTCCGAGATCATCTGCATATCGCCATATTCAATACCGTTATGAATCATTTTAACAAAATGCCCTGCACCATCATTACCTACCCAGTCACAACATGGAATATCATCATCTGCTTTTGCCGCAATGGATTGTAATAAAGGCTTTACTAACGGCCAACCATCCGGATTACCACCCGGCATAATTGACGGTCCCCAAAGCGCCCCCTGTTCCCCACCGCTTATTCCGGTTCCGATGAAAAAGATCCCATCCTTATTTAATTTTTTTGTACGATCTGTTGTATTAGCAAAAAACGAATTACCGCCATCAATAACAACATCTCCTTTATTCAGAAAGGGCTTTAGATCAGAAATCACATTATCAACAGGTGAACCAGCAGGTACCATTAACAATATCTGTTTGGGTGTTTCCAGGTCTTTTATAAAATTTGGCAGGTCAGCGGCAACATAAATATTCTTATCTTTAAATTTGTCTTTAGCATTTTTCTGTTTTTCCGGATCAAGATCATAAGCAGAAAGTGAATAGCCGTTTCGTTCTATATTAAGAGCCAGCATTTGTCCCATAACGCCCAGCCCAATGATACCAACATTGTAACTCATATAATATATATCCTCTAAAAATTATATACTTTTAATTATTATCTATTATCTTAAATAATATTTTTACACTCCACTGAATGCTGAAAATCCTCCATCGACTGGTACTACTATTCCTGTTACAAATGAGGAAGCATCCGATAACAGCCACAATATAGTGCCTAGTAAATCCTTCGGATCACCAAATTTTCCCATTGGTGTATGTCCAATTATTGATTGTCCGCGTGGTGTCAATTCACCCGTTTCTTTATCCGTTAGCAAGAATCTGTTTTGTTCTGTCAAGAAAAAACCGGGAGCTATTGCATTTACCCTGATATGAGTCGAATATTCCTGGGCCAGATGGACAGAGAGCCATTGAGTAAAATTGCTTACAGCCGCTTTGGCAGCTGAATAGGCTGGAATCCGTGTTAAGGGGCGATATGCATTCATCGAAGAAACATTTAAAATAACGCCTGACTCTTGCTCCGCCATTATTTGACCAAACACCTGGCTAGGCAGTATGGTACCCATCAGATTTAAATCCGAGGTAAACCGGATAGCTTCCTCCGGAAGATCGAAAAAGGCATTTTCCGGATTAGTTGTTGCTTTAGGATGATTGCCACCTGCTCCATTAATCAAACAATCAATTTTTCCAAATTTAGCCCGGATAGTTTTTGCATTAGAATCCAAAGCAGACCGACTTAATACATCTCCTTCCAATACAATATATTGGCCGGTTTTTGCATCCAAATCTTGCTGAAAATCCTCAGGTAATTCCGTGATACGATCAAGAATTGCTACATTAGCTCCGCAGCCAACAAGGGCAGAAACCATATCGCGTCCAAGTACACCATTACCGCCGGTAACAACAACAGTTTTATTGGAAAAATCATAAATTTTTGTTATTTCTTTTAAATCCATACCTCAATTCCAGTTTAATAATTTATTTTTTACTCAATAAAGAGTGGTTTTATATGTCTTTTAAAAATATTTTCTGTTACGTTTTTAGAAATTATATCTTCATTCTCTTCTAATGCGTTGAGATATTTATCACCCAGATCAGCTGCAATTTTATATCCAACATGTAGAAGTTGGCGGAAATTGGGATTATAATTAGCATTTGCCTGATCGTGTCGTAATGATTCAGCATATTTTTTTCCGTCCCAGGCATTTACTTCATCCGGAGAAGGTAATTTAGCCGTATCGATGTCAATGACTGAGGCATAAGGCGCACAAAGAGCCTCAGCTTTTTCAAATGCCTTAGCGTAAATTTCTTTTGCTAAAACCAGACCCGAACCTTCAGCTTCAGCCAATCCGATTAATTCTTCCAGCCAGGTTGTTCCCGCAGTTTTTAAATGAACACCTGTATCAAATTTCTTAATTGCCGCATTAATGACCGGATATATAGAGAATTTATCACTTCCGGAATGAACACTTAGTTTTAAATCTTTTGGCAAGCTAAATTCGCTAATTGCAAATTGAATAACAGCCAGGTCCTCTTCAAATTCCTGACGAAACTTATCGGTATCGCCCACATAATCCACTCCTTTATTAAAGCGTCCGCTAAATTTTGGTGCAATAGTTTGCAGAGGAATTTGTTCATCTGATAGAGCTGCTAAAATGAATAATAATTCTACAGGTGTCTGCGGTGAATCTATTTCATCCATCGATACTTCAATCACAATATTTGGATTTTGTTTTTTCTGTAAGATATGTCTGTATATCTTTCCTGCTTCTTTCACTGCAAATAAATACTTCCCAGCAATCTGACTCAGCAAGTCATTTGTAATCTCAAATGAGTTCGATGTTCCTTTTAATTTCAGTTTTCCTGTATACTTTGCCTGTTTTGTGACAAAATCCTCAATTTCATTTTCTGAAGCATTTTTTCCTATATAATCAGCCACATCCAGTGTGAAAAAATCACTGCAGTCTATAAAATGATCCACTGTTTCAAGATTTATATGATCCGCATCGAGAAAATAGCTATTCTGCCATTGAAGTTCTTTCACAGCCTCATCAGCAGCTTCCCGTGTTTGAATTGGTTTTGATTTTATTATCGTATGTTCTCTGAATGATTTATTCCACACAGGTGTAATTTTAACACCCTGTTCATCAGCCATCTGGACGGCATTCAGTTGCGCTTTTGCCTGATGCGCAAAACGATCGCCCACTCCAAATGAATATTTATTTAATTGATTTTGTTTCATCTTGTACTCCTAGTAACCAAATACTCTGGGTAAAAACATTGCTATTTCAGGGATATAAGTCACCAGCATCAATGCAATAATCATTGCCAGATACAGTGGCAACAGTGGTTTAATTAATTTGGCTATTGTTGTATTTGCTATGCCGCACCCAACAAATAATACACTGCCAACTGGAGGGGTACATAATCCGATACATAAATTAAGCACCATGATAATACCAAAATGAATTGGATCAATGCCAAGCTGTATTGCGACAGGCAGGAAAATAGGTGTAAAAATACATGATTTTGCTGCTGGTAAGTCCGATTAAGGTTTCACTAATCCCCTGGGGAATATTTTCATAAGATAAAATCCAGGACATTCCTTTTGATGCACCAATCAGCAGCATAACCATGGCCGTAATTTCAACGGCTTTTAATAAGATGCCCGGTAAATCTTTTATTTTAACTTCCCGGTAAAATACAACGGATAAAAGTAATGAATATACAACTGCTATTGCGCTGGCTTCTGTAGCGGTAAATATGCCTGCTATAATGCCGCCAATCACAATAATAACCAACAGTAAACTGGGTATTGCATCCAGAATTTTCTTTAATGCATCTATGATACCAGTACGATCACCAACAGGATATTTTTTTATTACAGAGAAGACTGCTGCTACAACCATTAAACCCAATCCTACCAGAATACCAGGCAGATAACCGGCAATAAATAAAGCTGCTATGGAAACACCGCCGCTGGCTAAAGAATAGACGATTAAAATATTGCTGGGTGGAATAAGCAAACCGGTTGTAGATGCAGTGACAGTTACAGCGGTATTGAAATTTTTATCGTATCCCTCTTTTTCCATTATCGGTAGCATAAATCCGCCCACAGCAGATGTAGCCGCAACTGAAGATCCTGATATGGAGCCAAAAAACATGCAGGCCATAATATTTACATAGGCCAGTCCGCCGGGAAACATTCCAACCAGGACTTTAGCAAAATCGATAAGTCGACGTGCAATGCCCCCGCTGCCCATTAATAATCCCGATAAAATAAAAAATGGTATCGCAAGCAAAGCAAAACTATTTATTCCGGTTGCCATTTGCTGTGCTACCGTTGTTATCGCAGGTTGCGGTGCAATAGTAAACAACATCGTAAAGAATGTGGAAATAGCAATACTGACTGCAATAGGTACATTGAGCATCAGTAATATGGCAAAACTTATTATTAATACATATACAGAAGGATCCATTATATTACCTCTTCAATTCAATCATTATCATTATTAAAATACTCTTCCTTTTGGTTTATTTTCTTTAACAGATTCCAGAATAAACACGACCGCATAATACATAAACAAAATGCCTGTGACAGGCAGAACAAGGTAAATATATCCCATCGGAATACCGATAGCTGGTGAAATCTGTTTTAAAGTAAACGTTATATCTACCAGACGCAATCCGCCAATCACTAATAAAAACAGGGCAAATAAGAACACGATCACTGATACAAGAATCTCAGATGCCAGTTTTTTAAAGCCGGAAAATTTCGCAGTTAATACATCTATCCCAAGATGTGCTTTGGTGCGGTATGCATAACTGGCACCCAATAATCCAATCCAAATTAACAGAAAACCTGCTAATTCTTCTGTAAATCCACTGGGATCTTTAAGAATAAACCGTGTAAAAACCTGCCAGGTTACATCGATAACCATGACTGACATCAATGTTATAAGTATTATTGACAATACCTTTGTAATATTATGTGTTAATTTTTCCATATTCCAATTCCTGCTTTATTCTATATTGCTGATTTCCTGAATTAAATCATAAATTGGTGTACCTTTATATGAATCGTGCATCGGCTTAACTGCTTCCAAAAATGGTGTTTTATCCGGGTAGGTGACTTTGACTCCAGCTTCCTGAACTGCTTTTAATGCTTCTTCTGTCGCTTCCTTCCATAACTTTTTCTGATGGATAACTGATTCGTCAACTGCCTTTTGCAGCCATTCCTGTTCCTGCGGTGTAAGATTGTTCCAGACAACAGTACTCATTAATAAAATATCTGGTACAGCTGTATGTTCATCGAGAGAATAATATTTACATACCTCATAATGTCGGGAAAAATAAAAACTTGGAGGATTATTTTCTGCACCATCGACAACACCCTGCTGAAGTGCTGTATACAATTCCCCCCAAGGGATCGGAGTTGGCGAGCCACCAAGCGCTTTTACCATATTGACGGCTGTAATACTTTTCATTACCCTGATTTTCATCCCTTTTAAATCAGCTGGTGTATTGATCGGTTTATCAATGGCATAGAAACTTCTTGAGCCGGCGTCATAATAACACATCCCTCGCAATCAATTAACTCTCGTTCCGCACCTAACTGACCACTTGGATAAATATCTACACGCATCTTGCCTTTGGAAAATTCATCCACTTTTTTAGCCATAAAAACCATACCCTTATGGACGGGATGAGTCACATCCAGGGCATGGGCTAATTTGATTACTGTTACTTCTTTATCAACACCACATCCGGTTAGATAGAATAAAATCAAACAAACAGTAATACTTCTAAATAATACGCTTGTCCACAGTTTCATAAATGAGTTTCTCATGTTAATTTGTTTATAGTTTATAAGCTTTTTTAACCAAATCATACGCCAGTGCCTTACTAATTACGCGAGCATCTTCCATGTCAATAATATGCCTACTGACTTGCCTGGCAAGAAAGTTTGAATCCACGCGCCGGCTCAAATCATGCCGAGCCGGTATCGATGCAAAAGCACGTGTATCATCATTAAATCCTACGGTGTTGAAAAAGCCTGCAGTTTCTGTTACACGCTCGCGATAACGAAGCATACCTTCAATGCTGTCATGAAACCACCAGGCCGGACCGAGCTTCATTGCCGGGTAATGACCAGCTAATGGCGCCAGTTCACCTGAATAGGTATTTTCATCCAGTGTAAATACAATCAATGTTAATCGGGAATCGTTGCCATATTTATTCAATAATGCGTGAAGGTTATGAGTATATTCCATGCGAATCGGAATATCGCAACCTTTATCAGCGCCGAAGCGATCGAATATAATTTGATTATGATTACGGAATGATCCAGGGTGGAGTTGCATCACTAAACCGTCTTCAATACTCATTCGAGCCATTTCCATTAACATATGTGCTACAAATTTAGCTTCATCATCTTTATTCGCCTCACCTTTGATAGCACGCTGGAAAATTGATTCTGCTTCCTGTTCTGTTAATTCATGTGTATATGAATCATATACGCCATGATCAGTCGAGACCGCACCCATTTCCTTGAAGAAGGCTCTACGATTTTCAAGAGCTTCAATGAGCTTTTTATAGCTGTTGATATCTATACCTGAAGCTTTTTCGAGTAATTTTACTTCATTACTCCACTGGGGTGTTGAAACTTTGAAAACCGCATCCGGACGAAAACAAGGCACTACTTTTCCCTTCCAGTCGGATTCGCGAATTTGTTTATGATAATCCAGGCTATCTGATGCACCATCTGTAGTATTTAATACTT
>JARRPN010000062.1:0-12679 GCA_037382875.1 Calditrichaceae bacterium
CTTTGGGCAATTTCACCCAGACAATTGGGATCGGTTGGCACTTCCCGCCACCCCATAAATTTGCCGCCTTCTTTTTTTATAATTTCTTCTGATTGTTCTCGTGCAAGCTTAGCAACTTCCTTGTCTGCAGGTAAAAAGAAAAATCCGACCGCATATTCACCAAGTCCAGGCAGTTTAAAATCTACCTGTTTCCTGAAAAACTTATCAGGAATTTGCAGCAACATACCTGCCCCATCACCTGTTTTCTGATCACCGCCAACCGCGCCACGATGTTCCAGATTGCAGAGTATAGTAATGCCTTCCTGAATAATCGAATGGTCCTTTTCACCATTAACATTCGCGACAAAGCCAATTCCACATGCATCATGTTCATGAATCGGATCATATAGGCCTTGTTTCTGCATCATTTCATCCTTATTTATTCTAATGTAACTTACTCTTCAATTAAACGCTGAATCGCCTTCTGGTATTTTTCAAAATTAAACGATTCCAAAACTTCATCAAACATCTTCTTTATTTGATTGTTGCACAGGTTGCCGATACTGCCTTCATGGGTATGCTTAATTTGTTTATCCGGTTTAAAATTATCCTGCTCGATTTGATTACCAATTTCATTGTAAGCATCTCTAAACGGCACACCTGCAATCACTTTATTGTTTACAGCTTCAACACTAAATAAATAATTGTATTTTGTGTCAGACAGAATATCTTTATTTATTTGGATGTGGTCAAGCATGAATTTCATCATATCCACACATTCTTTGATCTGATTCAATGATGGTATAAAACTATCCTTCAACATCTGCAGATCACGATGATACCCTGAAGATAAATTACTAGTGATCATTGCGATCTCATTGGGTAAAGTCATAATTCGATTACATTTAGCCCGAATAATTTCGAACACATCCGGATTCTTCTTATGCGGCATAATACTGGATCCTGTCGTGAACTGATCAGGAAATGAGATAAAGCCGAAATTCTGGTTCAGGTACAGGATAATATCAACTGACATTTTTCCCAATGTGGCTGCAACTGATGCAATAGCCTGACTTACAACGCGTTCCATTTTCCCGCGATTTATCTGCGCATAAACTGAATTATAATTCATGTCTTCAAAACCAAGTAATTCAGTGGTCATTTTCCGATCCAGAGGAAAAGAAGAACCGTAACCGGCTGCCGATCCCAGTGGATTTTTATTGACAATTTTATAAGCTGCCTGCATTTGAATCAGATCATCAACCTGGCTTTCCGCATAGGCGCCGAACCACAAGCCAAACGACGATGGCATGGCTACTTGCATGTGAGTATAACCTGGAAGCAGGATATTTTTATATTTTTCACTCAAATCAATCAACTCACTAAACAGAGTATTTACTGATTCCACAAGACCAGTTAATTTATCTCGGGTAAATAATTTTAAGTCAACCAGTACCTGGTCATTGCGTGATCGTCCCGCATGGATTTTTTTACCGGTTTCGCCTAGTTCACGAGTGAGAATAATTTCAACCTGGGAATGAATATCTTCAATACCCTCTTCTATTATAAAATTATTTTCCTGAATGGATTGATATATTTTACGCAGACTTTTTAACAACTGATCCAGTTCGTTCTCTTTCAACAGACCAATTTTTTTAAGCATTTTGATGTGGGCCATCGAACCGACCACATCAAATTCAGCCAGCTGCAAATCCAGTTCACGGTCTTTACCCACAGTAAACTGTTCGATCTGCTGATCAACGCCTATTTCTTTTTCCCAGAGTTTCTTTTGTGTCATAGTGGTTATCTTTTTTAAGATTCACTATTTAATAACTGACTAAGTTTTGTGATTTAAAGTTAAATTCAATAACCCTCCCATCCCGATTTAATCGGGATCGCCCTCCATGATATCAGGGAGGGAATGTCTAAAGGCAAGCCTTTAGATAAGGTTGGGTTAAACCATACAAATCATATAATCTTCTTCACAAACCTATTTTGTTAAAAACTTTTCTAGTAATTCAATATACTTACGGATGCCAGTATTTAATTCTTCAATATAAATAAACTCTTCAGCTGTGTGTGATCGCTCCGACTTGCCCGGACCCATTTTCACAGAAGCGGTTTGAATTAATGCCTGGTCCGAAAGCGTTGGCGAACCATACGTTTTTACATCCAGATCTTTTGCAGTTTTGACCAGTAAATGATCTTCCGGAATACTGGATGGATTCAATCGCAATGAGCATCGTGCAATCTCACCTTTAATATTTTGCTTGATAATTTCAAGGATCTCATCATGGCTATAGGCATCCGTTGTGCGGATATCTACTGTAAATGTACATCTATCCGGAATAACATTATGCTGATAGCCAGCATTAATCATGGTTACGGTCATTTTTACAGGACCTAAAAATTTAGAAATTCTGTCATATTCATAATTACTGAACCATGCTATGTCATCATAAGCTTTTAAAATGGCATTCACACCCAGATCACGTGCCGCATGTCCGGAAACGCCTTTTACCTCGCAATCAATTACAATCAGTCCTTTTTCAGCAACGGCCATATCCATCCCAGTCGGTTCACCTACGATAGCCAGATCAATTTTACCCAGCTCACCCAGAATTGCTGTTATCCCCTTTGCACCACTGGATTCCTCTTCTGCAGTGGCGGCAAATATTACATTATGACTCAAATCCTGCCAATCTTTCAAATAAACAAAAGCACTTAACAATGAAACGACTGATGCACCAGCATCATTGCTGCCCAATCCGAATAATTTCCCGTCTTTTTCGACTGCTTCAAAAGGATTCCCCTGCCAGCCTGCATTGGGTTTAACCGTATCAATGTGAGAATTCAGCAGCAGAGTCGGTTTATTCTCATCAAAATATGCATTCTTCAACCAGATATTATTGATCTTTCGTTCAAATGGAATCTCTTTAATAGTCAGAAATCGTCCGATCAATTCCGCCGCTTCATCTTCCTGCCCGCTGATTGAAGGCGTTTCGATCAGACTCTTTAATAAACTCAAGGCTTCCTGATTGAGTTTCTCTATGTCGAAATTTTTATCCATCATACTTCAGATAATCTGGTTCCAATTTCTAAATTATTGATTGCACTGTAATGTTTTATAAACACATTTTGAACACCTTTGTCCAGAGCAGCAAATGCATTATCAATTTTAGGGATCATACCATCGGAAATAATATTATCTGCCTTCAACGCTGCATACTTTTCCCGATTGATATGTGCAATCACACTATCTGCATCCTTAGTATCCTGCATTACCCCCTGCATTTCAAAGCAATAAATAATATCAACTTCATATTGCGATGACAAAGCACTGCCCAGTTCCGCAGCTATAGTATCAGCGTTTGTGTTGAGCATCTGACCGTTGCCATCATGTGTGAGAGCACAGAATACGGGAATAAATCCATTTTTCAAAATTTTTATTATCGCTTCTGCATTCACTTGATCAACATCGCCAACAAATCCAAAATCTATTTTATTAACCGGACGTTTATGTGCCAGAATTGTATTTCCATCCGCGCCCGATAATCCAATCGCAAGGCAATTATTAGCCTGTAATTCCGCCACAATATTTTTATTGATTAAACCAGCGTAAACCATCTGAACAATTTCAAGCGAGGGGCCATCGGTAATTCGTCGGCCATGGAACATTTTAACAGGAACATTCAATTTTTCCAGCAGCTGGCTGGCTTTTTTACCACCCCCATGAACCAGAATTTTTAAGCCATTTAAATCTGCAAAATCCTTAAGAATCGAAGAAAGTTTCCCCGACTCATCGATAACTTTGCCGCCAATTTTGACAATGGTTAATTTATCCGGCATAATAATATATCCAATAAACTAAAATGCAGAAGCTTTTAAATTAAGTCCTGCTTTTTCATCCAATCCAAACATCAGGTTCATATTCTGCACAGCCTGACCCGATGCCCCCTTTACCAGGTTGTCAATCGCACTAACGATTAATAATGTCTTTTCATTTTTAACCAGATAAAGAAGACATTTATTAGTATTAACCACCTGCTTCAAATCAGGATTCTTATCTGTTACATGTGTAAAAGGATGATCGCTATAATATTCTTTGAATAATGCTTTTGCCTGATCCAGATTCAAATCAGTCTCTAGATAAACGGTTGCCAAAATACCACGTGTAAAATTTCCCCGGAATGGTATAAAATTGACATTGCCCTGCCAGGCCGTTGCTGATATTTTTAGAGTCTTGTTTATTTCTGCCAGATGCTGATGTTTAAACGGCTTATAAACCGAAATATTGGAATTACGCCAGCTAAAATGACTGGTTGGTGATAATCCCTGCCCGGCTCCGGTGGATCCGGTTATAGCACTGACATGAATATCCCCGCTAAGTTTATTTTGTGCTGCAAAAGGCAGTAACGCCAGTTCGATGGAGGTAGCAAAACATCCTGGATTGGCAATGTTGTTTGATTGCTTAATTTCAGCTCGATTAATTTCCGGCAAACCATAAATAAATATTCTATTGGCTGGAGATTCCAGTCTAAAATCCTGGCTAAGATCAATAATTTTAACAGAGTCTGGAATAGTGTTTTCCATTAAAAATTTACCGGATTCATTATGTCCCATGCATAAAAACATTACATCCGCGTCTGCAGTGAACTGGGCATCAAAAATTAAATCACACTCGCCAAACAAATCAGTATGCACTTCTGATATTTGTTTTCCCTGCTGGCTGCGGCTTTGTACCCCAACTATTTCGCAATCAGGATGATTTACTAATATCCGGATTAATTCACCACCGGTATATCCGGCTCCACCAACAATACTTACCCGAATCATGATTTCTTCTTCCCATTATTTACTTTCCTGAATATCGAGACCTGGTTTGCCATTATCTTTGCAAATCCCCTGGCATCATCACTGGTCCAATTGCTTGGCATTTCACCATATTGACCGAATTTGGAATTCATTAAATCGTTTTCACTTTCAATCCCGATAATTTCAAATCGGCGCGGCGCTAATTTAATTATTACAGTACCATTCACCGTTTCCTGTGTATCTTCGAGAAACGCTTCGATATTGCGCATAACCGGTTCAAGATATTGCCCTTCATGCAGCAGCATACCATACCAGTTGGCCATCTGCTCTTTCCAGTAGATCTGCCATTTGGTCAATACATGTTTTTCCAAAGCCTCGTGAGCTTTCAGAATTAACATAGGTGCAGCGGCTTCAAATCCGACCCGGCCTTTTATGCCAATAATCGTATCCCCGACATGCACCCCACGTCCAATACCATAAGTCGATCCAATTTTATTTAACGCTTCAATAGCATCAACCGGATTTTTATATTTTTTACCATTAATACCTTTTATCTGGCCTTGTTCAAAATACAACTGCATCTCTGTCTCATCATTTTTTGTAACCTGACTGGGATAAGCTTCTTCCGGCAAGGTTTTATCGGATGTCAATGTTTCATTGACTCCAACAGACGTGCCCCTCAATCCCTGGTTAATAGAATAGACTGCTTTTTTCCAGTCCATTTTAACACCGTTCTTTTCCAGGTAAACAATTTCCTCTTCCCGTGATAATTTCTGATCACGAATGGGTGTTAGAATTGGAATACCCGGTGCCATGATGGCAAAAATCATATCAAAACGAATCTGATCATTACCGGCCCCCGTACTGCCATGAGCGATATAATCAGCATTCATATCCAACGCTGTCTCAGCAATGGTCATCGCCTGGAAAACCCGTTCGGCGCTTACAGATAAAGGATAGGTATGATTTTTTAATATATTGCCATAAACAAGAAACCGAATACACTTTTGATAGTACTCATCAATCACACTAACTGTTTTATGCGATACTGCACCCATCTGTTGTGAACGTTTGCCCACGTCAGCCAGTTCTTCATCGCTAAAACCGCCGGTATTTACTAAAATAGTATGTACTTCCAGATTCTTTTCAACGCTCAAGTATTTAACGCAAAAAGAAGTATCCAGGCCACCGCTATAGGCCAGTACTACGCTTTTTTTCTTCATGGTCAACTTCCACTGCTTTGGTTTCTACATTTTCCTTCGGATCATAAAGCATACCTGTACAAAGACAAAAGTTTCTTTTTGTACGAATCAGTATATCATAATTTCGGCAACTTTTACAGCCGTTCCAAAACAACTCATCCTGAGTCAGCTCCAGGAATCCCACTGGACGATATCCTAATCTATTATTAATCTTGAGTACAGCTGGACTGGTTGTAATTCCAAATATTTTTGCATCAGGAAATTTTTTACGTGAGAGTTCGAATACAGCTCTTTTAATACGCATCGATAATCCAATCCCACGGAATTCCGGATCAACAATCAACCCTGAATTAGCCACATATTTACCATGCTCCCATGTTTCAATATAGCAAAATCCTGCCAGTTTGTTTTCTGGTCCAAAAGCAATAACCGCTTTGCCTTCTTCTATCTTCGATTGTATATAATCAACTGATCTTTTGGCGATACCGGTTCCACGAGCAGCCGCTGCATCTTCAATTAATTTGCATATAGCCTCTGCATAAACAGCATGTTCTTCGGTAGCAACCTGAATTTTAACATTGATCTGATCTTTAGTAATTTCTTTCATGTATTACCCATTCATGAGTTATATTTTAAATTGTTAATTGTAAGCTAATATAGAAGATAATCCCAGCTAAAACTATGATAGCCTGATTATCTGACCGGCTTTTTCAGATAATTCGTCGAAAGACCGGCCTGGAAATAGGTCGGAGAAAAGGATAGTGATGATGATATTTATGTAAGTTTTTTAGAGCCATAATCTGCTTAACTATATAATCCTTTTGTTCTTTGGCTGAATATAATAAATATACAAAAATATGCAAATTAATATGTATATATTCTTGATTTTTAGGGAATTCTTTTAAAAATACTGAATAAATATTTTATTCACTAGTAAAATAGTATCAAATTTATTTATATAAATGGACAACTCTTGATCTTATAAGTACGATTGATTATTCTTAACAATATCAGACAATAATTGGGAATCTAATTTAATGATGTTTCGCAAATTAATAACTCTTATTTTGTCTATTTTAATGTTATCCACAACCATTACGATTTCTTCTGATAATTTTATAACTGAACAAAAACGCTATAAGCGTGTTCGAACCGCATTCAATGATAAAGAATTAATTATTAAAAATCTATTCACCAATGCTAAAGCTAAATACCCAAATCCGGATATATTTATAAGAATCTTTAAACAGGAAGAGATCGTTGAACTTTGGGCAAAATCAGCCAAAGCTGATACTTTTGTCCTGATAAAAAACTATAACATTTGTGCAACCTGCGGTAATCTTGGCCCCAAGCGAAAGCAGGGCGATCTGCAAATTCTGGAAGGATTCTATCACATCAGTGAATTCAATCCGTTCAGCATGTTTTATCTATCATTACGAATCAACTACCCCAATGCATCAGATAGAATGTTAGGTCAAACCGGCAATCTGGGTGGGGATATTTTTATTCATGGCAATTGTGTAACTCTCGGCTGCATTCCTATAACCGATGACAAAATTAAGGAAGTATATTTAACCTGTGTGCTCGCAAATAATACAGGACATAAAATTCATGTTCATATTTTTCCATTTCGGATGAATGATAGTTATAAATATACAATTAACACAAGCATGAGAAGTTACAAAGAACATGTCAAATTCTGGGAAAATTTAAAAAAGGGATTCGATTATTTTGAAAAGTATAAGCAATTACCAAAAGTAAGTGTGGATCAAAATACCGGTTATTACAAATTTAATGAAGGATAAGCAAATTGATAAGTGAGCTATAATGCCTAAAATGATTTAAGTTAAAATTACATTCTCAATTGCCATACTTAATTCTATATTCTTCTTTTCACATATCATACAAGTTATCATCGCGATTGGGTTTATTCTTCTTAGCAAGACTTCCTGCTATTTTTTTCAGGATAAAGGGATCTTCATTTTCCAATAAGTCACCCATTTCAGCTTCAATTTGATCAGGATCTTCTCCACGCTCAAGCCGGCTGATGGCCTCTTCCATACCAGATCCCATTTTCATGCCTGTCATTTCAGTCAGTTTGCGCATTAGATTAGCTGCCTGTTTGGGATCTTCCTCATTCATGCCTTCTGCTTCTCGGGCAAGCATCGCCATGGCCTGTTCCATTTTAGCCTCATCAATATCCGGCATAGCCTGCTCATCTTCGCCATCAGCACTTTTGGAAATAGTAGCAAATGTAGACATGGCTCTTTCCATATGGACAGAATTACATTTGGGGCACGTTGGTATCTTAGAAGTATTTATAGTTCGGGAGAAGAATTTATATATAGTATTACAATGTTTACAATAAAACTCATAGATCGGCATTTACCTACTCCACAGTTACAAAGATGATACTAAATCCTTTAATGCAGTCAATAATCGATCGACTTCATCTGCTGTATTATATAGTGACATGCCTACTCTGGTAAGTCCACCCAAATCCAGCAATTTTAGGACCTCAATGGCACGAATAGCATAATAATGGCCATCCCAAGTGCAGATGGATTGTTCAGCCAGATATTTGCAGACATCAGCGGCTTTTATTCCATCGATCAAAAAAGAAATGGTTGGAGTATGTTTATTCTTAGCCAGAGGTGGGCCATATATGGTTATATCTTTAATCTCTTTGAGACCGGTATATAATTTTTCAGCTAAAGTATGTTCATACCCAGCAATTAGTCGCATAGAATTGACAAGTCGAGTTCGCAAATCAGGATCGTCAGATAAAGCAGCAATATAGTCAATCGCGGCTGTAACACCGGCCAGCGCTGCATGATTCAATGTGCCCGTTTCTATTTTATAAGGTGCATTCTGCTCCTGTGTACGCAGACAATCGGTTGGAAGCTGATCCAGTAATCCCGGCTTACTATACAAAATCCCGACGTGCGGGCCATAAAATTTATAAGCCGAACATAACAGAAAATCTGCATCTATAGCCTGCACATCAATTGAAAAATGCGGAGCATAATGAACGGCATCCAGCAGCAGATAAGAGCCAATATCATTTGTCCATTGTCTGACAAGTTTAAAATCATTCACGGTACCCAGTGCATTGGAAGCCATGCCCATAGCAACCAGTTTGGTTTTGGTGGTTAATTTTGATTTAAAATCTTCATAATCCAATGTACCGTCTTTCTGCAATTTTACTTCTTTTATAACAATTCCATAGTTACGCATTGCTAACCAGGGTGCACGGTTGGCTTCATGATCCAGCTCGGTAATAACTATTTCATCACCCTGTTTAAAAATTCTCCGCAGTGCTTTACTCAAAGCATAATTCAGCGTGGTCATATTCGATAATCCGATATAGCATTGATGACCTGCTGAGGCACCTGAGTACCGCCAGGTCCATCAAAATAAGCAAGAGGTAAATTTTTATAGTTTCTTTTTAAGGATGGAAAATCTTTTCGACAGCTTATCATTTTTTACATTTAAAATAATTTTATTTTTGCCGGTTTTGGTAAAACACTATCAGCTTTAACTGATCCAATGGGAACAACGATGTTACCTTTTTTATCAATATATCCCCATTCACCACCAGTTACACTAGAATGTTCATTATCAGTTGTGATTTTACAGCCCTTACAAACTGCTGCTTTGCCATCCTGAAATGGATAAGCAAAATCCCACTGCGCTTCAATTACAATACGACCAAACTCATTAAAAAATCCAAACTTGCCATTTTTAACAAATCGAGCCAATCCTTCACTAAAATAATCCGGACCATTATCATAAACATATGGACGAATTATTATATTGCCCTGCTTATCAATATAAGCCCAGCCGGATGAATCAGCTACAGCAGCAATCCCATGCTCAGTAAAATCCATTGCCGCTGGATATTGTGCATCAATTATAATATGATTATTCTGATTCATATATCCATATAAACCATCTTTCTCAAATAATTTTAGATGGACTTTTTGTGCAAAAAGATTTACAGAGAAAAAAATTACCAATATAATCTTTATCTTTAAAAAGGTTGCCAAATTCATAAATATGCAAAAATATATTATTTATTTTGAAGCTTTTTTGTCAGATGGTTTATTTCTACCGATTTCAACTTTACGTTTTTTCTGACGCTTTTTTCCGGTTGTACCTCTATAAATTTTACCTTTTCGAGTACGTTGATCACCTTTTCCCATTAAACATGCCTCCTATGATAACATGAATAAAACTAGATAAATTTATCATCTAATAATGTACTTTTCAAGAATCATAACTACAATTTTGTATCAAAAATCAATTAAAACTCATCAAAGGCGATCATATCTTTTTCGACACCTAGATTGTAAAGCATATTATTGACTGCACTGATCATCATGGGCGGACCACATAAATAATATTCAATATCCTCAGGTGCCTCATGTTTAGAAAGATATAAATCATGCACTACCTGATGAATAAAACCGATAGGGCCATCCCAGTTATCTTCCGGTAACGGATCAGATAGGGCAACATTGTATGAAAAATTTGGAAATTTATCTCTGATTTCCTTAAAATCCTCATCATAAAACATTTCTCTCTTGGAGCGAGCTCCATACCAGAAACTAACCTTGCGACCTGTTTTTAGAGTATGGAAGAGATGGAATAAATGACTGCGCATCGGAGCCATACCAGCACCCCCGCCAATATAAACCATTTCACGATCGGTATCTTTAATAAAGAATTCGCCGTAAGGGCCGCTGATTGTGACTTTATCGTCCGGTTTCAAATTAAAAATATATGAGGATGAAATTCCCGGTGGATAACTAGTTCCGGGCGGCGGAGTAGCAATACGCACGTTTAGCATAACTATATCTTTTTCTGCCGGATGACTGGCCATGGAATAGGCACGGAAAATTTCTTCATCGTTTGAAGCCTTTAAATCCCATAATTTATATTTATCCCAGTCCTCATGATATTCTTTTTCAACATCAAATTCTTTATAAGATATATCATACGGAGGAATATATATCTGGATGTAGCCACCTGCTTTGAAATCCATTTCCTGCTCTTTGGGAATTTCCAGCACCAGTTCTTTAATAAATGTAGCCACATTATAATTGGATCGTACACGGCATTCAAATTTCTGAATATTAAAAATTTCTTCCGGAATGTGAATTCTCAGATCATTTTTAACTTTAATCTGACAAGCCAGACGTACGTTATCTTTTAATTGTGCCCTGGTTAGCTGTCCTTCTTCTGTAGGCAGCGGATCACCGGCGCCTTCTAGAACCTGACAGGTACACATGGCACAAGTTCCCTGTCCACCACAGGCAGATGGAAGAAAAATATTCTGATTAGATAATGTCGTAAGTAAATTGCCGCCAGCTTCTACTTCAGGGCTTTTTTCTTCATCATCATTGATAATTATTTTTACTTTCCCTTTCGTCACAAGTTTTGATTCCGCATAGGAAAGCGCAGCCACTAGAAGAATGATGGTACCTGTAAACACCCCAGTACTAAATAATATTATTGATAAAGTTCCCAATTCAAATCCTCTCTATTACTATAATTGAATTCCAGAAAAAAGCATAAACGCCATAGACATTAAACCGGTGATTAACATAGCCAGACCAAGCCCTTTTAAACCTGTGGGTACGTTTGAATATCGTGTTTTATATCTTATGGCTGCGATAGAGACAATGGCCAGGAAAAATCCAAATCCGGCTCCAAAACCAAACACAGCGGTTTCCGGAAAATTATATTCCCGTTCAACCATAAATAACGATGATCCTAGAATGGCACAGTTTACTGCAATCAATGGTAAAAAGATACCCAACGCGGCGTAAAGAGTTGGAGAGTATTTATCAATTACCATTTCCACCAATTGTACCATAGCGGCAATGGTAGCTATAAAGGTAATAAAATTCAGAAAGCTTAAATCCATGTCTGCTAGACTTTCTGAAATCCATACCATTGCCCCTTCTTTTAACAGATATTCATGGATGATCCAGTTCATCGGAGCTGTGATGGTTAAAACAAAAATTACTGCCAGCCCGAGACCAAATGCGGTTTCCACTTTTTTTGATACAGCAAGGAATGAACACATACCAAGGAAAAAAGCAAGAACGATGTTCTCTACGAAAACCGACTTAATAAATAGACTTAAATAATGCTCTAACATGGTTTACGTTCCTCCTATTCATGTACCGTCTTAGTGATTGACCGTTGAGCTCCTATTCATGTACCGTCTTAGTGATTGACCGTTGAGCCCAGACAAGCAGTCCCAGTAAAATAAATGCACCGGGAGCTAATACCATAAGGCCCATATTTTCATAACCTGCAGCATAGACACTTTCGGGAATGATTGAAAAGCCCATAATGCTTCCGCTGCCTAATATTTCACGACCTGTAGCGATAACCATCAGAATCCAGCCATAACCCAGGCCGTTGCCTAATCCGTCTAGAAATGATGGCCAGGCTTTATTCTGAAGAGCAAAAGCCTCGGCACGTCCGAGAATAATACAGTTGGTAATAATTAATCCAACAAATACACTGAGCTGTTTACTTATATCAAATAAATAAGCTTTAAGAACCTGATCAACCAAAATCACTAAGGTCGCTACAACTGCAAGCTCAACAATAATTCTTATTTTAGATGGTATAAACTTCCGAATCAACGAAATAGTAACATTGGA
>JARRPN010000063.1:0-10000 GCA_037382875.1 Calditrichaceae bacterium
TTACATCATCAACCGAATTAATGGATCTTTGTGATAATACATCAAAATGACGGATCGATTCAATAGTGTTACCAAAAAATTCAATGCGTAAGGGATTTTCATAATTCCAGGCATAAATATCTATGATTCCACCACGAATACAATAATCTCCAACTTTTTCTACAACATCACAGCGTTCAAATCCTGTAGCATGCAGATGATCCTGGATGTTGGTAAAATTCTATTCATTGCCGGATTTAAAATAGATTTGATTATCAATATGCTGTTCTGGGGTAGGAAAAGTTTCGGATAATCCTTCAGGATACGTTACTGCAATCCAATCGTCATACTCAATAAAATGCTGTAGTGATTCAATCCTTAAACTTACAAGGCTGGAATTTGGAGCTACGGCTGCATAGGGTTCGAAGTCAATTGCCGGAAGAAATGCTACTTTTTTATGGTCTGTGATAGATTCAAGGTCATCGCGTAGTTGTTCCGCAGAATCCAGATCATTAGCAATATATAAAAGTGGACTGCGACTGTTTTCATTTAAGTAGTTACACAAAAATGCTCGTGATGAACCCGGTAATCCGCTTATATGTACAAATTTTTCTTGGCAGATTAATTGTCTGACCTTGGAGAATATATCCGTTGTCATGTTTTCTTTTAGCAAAGTTAATTCAGCTGCGTATCGTCCGTTGGGGAAATTCTTCTTTAATTGTTTATAATATTTTTCGAATACATCTTTCCGGCCAAGATAATAAAATGAAGCAGCAGTCAGAAAACCAACGGTTTCCATATCAAAAAAGTTCTCATCATTCTTAACAAGGCTTTCACATAAATTAATCGTCTTGAAATAATCCTTTTTGCTAAAAGTGACAAAGGCTAATCCAAATAATGCAGTCGCTTTACGGGCACCATCGTTTGAATTCTCCAGCAGCTCTTCAAATATTGCTTCGCTTTCGGAAAAATTGGATCGATGATATTGAACAAATCCTTTATAGAACAATGTAGATAACCAATAGTCTTGCTGATTTTGATAAAAATAACTCTCAATCTCTTCGAAAATTGGATACGCTTTTTCATAATCTTCAATTTTAAAATATATTTTTGCTAATTCATAAAGCGTTATCTGCTGCTTACTCGAATTGCGATCAATTTTAAGCGATTGTGTTAAGCATTCAATAGCCTGTTTATCTTTATTTAGGCTGATGTAGGCAAAACCCTGAATTCTGAAAATGTCCTCTTTCGCTTTATAATCAGGATCAATTTTAAGCGTGTTCTCAGCAGCTTCAATAGTTCGTTCATATTCATTCATCCGATAATAAGCCCAGCTTAATTCCGCCCAGATCACTGCTTTATCTTTTAAATCCTCTGTTGCTTCTAGTGACTTCATATAACTTGCAGAGGCCTGAACAAAATTTTCCTGTTCAAGATGTTTGCGTGCTTCACGGATATGAGTCTCTAATTCGCTCATTTTACATCTCTAATGTGTGATTAATAAAGCACTAAGTTTATAACATGAAAGGGGAAATGGCAAATTATGATCAGTTTGTAATGAAAAATCCCGATTCTAAACCAATATTGAATCGGGATTTAATTTGCAATTTAATCTTGTATATTTCTATGACTTAAATGCAAGATCTATCAATTCATCGACTTCATCCACAAAATGAAATTTCATGTTAGCAACATTTTTCTTAGGTATTTCTTCCAAATCCTTTTTATTCTTTTTTGGGAGAATCACGGTGTTAATACCCGCCCGTTTTGCCGCTATCACTTTTTCACGGATACCGCCAACTGGCAAAACCATACCTCGTAAAGTTATTTCGCCAGTCATCGCCAGATTATCTTTAAGGCATTTTTCTGAATACAAAGAATATAACGCGCTAAACATGGTGATGCCTGCACTGGGTCCATCCTTTGGTATAGCACCTGCGGGTACATGAATATGCGTGTCCAGTTTTTCATTAAAATCTTCTTCAATACCAAAACGCTTTGCGTTTGATCTAAGATAGCTTAATGCAGCTGATGCCGACTCCTTCATCACATCGCCTAGCTTACCGGTCAACGACAAAGCTCCTTTTCCCGGCATTTTAGTAGCCTCGATGAAGAGAATATCACCACCAACAGGTGTCCATGCTAAGCCGGTTGCCACGCCAAATCGGGAAACACGTTCAGCAACTTCCGAATAAAATCGTTCCGGCCCAAGATATTTTTCTACCAGTCTGGGCGTGATTTTACGTTTTTCGATTTTATTTTCAACAATTTCCTTGGCCACTCCTCGAATAATTGATGCAATTTCTCTTTCCAGATTTCTGACACCAGCTTCACGTGTATATTTATTTATAATAGCCTGAACAGCATTTTTAGTAAAATCAACTTTTTCTTTGGTTAATCCATGATTTTCCAATTGTTTTGGAATTAAATAACGCTCAGCAATATGATATTTTTCCTGTTCAATATAACCGTTAATTTCTATCACTTCCATCCTGTCCTTTAGGGCCGGAGGAATCGGATCAATCATATTAGCCGTAGCAATAAACATTACTTTGGAAAGATCAAAAGGAACTTCCAAATAGTGATCGGCAAATGAAAAATTCTGTTCCGGATCCAGCACTTCCAGTAGAGCAGATGAAGGATCGCCCCTGAAGTCCATACCAAGCTTATCTATCTCATCCAGCATAATAACCGGATTGTTGGAGCCTACTTTTTTAATTTCCTGAATAATACGTCCTGGTAATGCACCCACATAGGTTCTACGATGACCGCGAATTTCTGCTTCATCACGCACACCACCTAAGGACATACGGGAAAACTTACGGTTTAAAGCACGGGCAATGCTACTTTTTCACGCAGGTCCTCAATTTCAGTACTTTCGTCTTCATATTCACCAAGCTCTCTCTTGATGGCTTTTAACTGTTCCCTCAAATAGTATTGACGCTGGGTTTTATTAAGTTCTCCCTGCACATCACTTTGTATTTTTGATCCCAACTCTAAAATTTGTAATTCTTTATTTAAAAGGTAATGTATTTTTTCCAATCGATCTTTGACATTATTAAGCTCCAGAACCTGTTGTTTTTCGGTTACACTGAAATTAATCTGTGATGCAATTAGATCAGCTAACTTTGATGGTTCTTCTGTGTTAAGTATCATCAGTCGATGTTCATTAGTAAGATAAGGTATATGATCAACAATATTCTGAAAGACATTTTTAATATTCAAAATCAAGGCGTCTATTTCAACAGTTGATTCCAAATCATCATTAATCTGAATTACAGAGGCTTTATAAAAAGGATCTTCCTGGGTAATTTTATCAACTTTAAAACGATATAATCCTTGGACAATCAGTTGTTCGCTGCCATCGGGCATTTTGAACATTTTCAGTATCATGGCAGCGGTACCCCAATTATATAGATCCTTTGAATTTGGATCTTCTATACGTCCGTCCTGTTGAGCTACCAAACCGATAATTTTAGTCTCCTCTCCGAGACCTTTTAATAAATTAAGGGATTTTTCACGTCCCACTGCCAGCGGTATCACCTGATGGGGAAAAACCACAGTGTTCCGTAACGGCATTATCGGGATATCATCTGTTTTAGTAATATTTTTGCTCTGATTTTCAGCCAATTTCACTCTCCATATCTATTATGAGTTCTACAAAATGCATTTTCTGGTATTTATGACAGATAAAATTTGTTTTTATCTGTGATGCCCTAAAAATGCAATTAATATGCCACATTTTATTTTTGAGATATAACATATTAATTCTATTGGGAATAGGCCTAATCTATTAATAAAGATACCTTTCGGAAATAATGTCAGGTTTTTTATATTTACGGCAAATATCCGCAAGTCTTAATACATAAACAGATATTTATCAATTATTGTTAAAATATTTTTGCCAAAATATTGAACATTTACTATTTTTTCATTCTATTATTTTGAATGGATTCAATTAAAATTTAACTTCATGGTGAAATAAAATGAATACGACAATAAATTTACCGGATAGTCTGCAGCATCTTTACGATTTGTCGATGAACTTATGGTTCAGCTGGAATCCTGATGTTCGGGATTTGTACAGGGAAATGGATTTGCAATTATGGCGTAAAGTTAAGCGAAATCCGGTAGCTTTTTTAAAAAATATAGCCTCAGAAAAAATTAATCAATTTGCGACCAATGAGGAATTTTTAGAAAAACTTGAAAATGCTTATACTCGTTTTACAAACTATATTAATAATACTCATACAATCTTCTCAAAAAATTATCCCAGCTTGAAAAATAATTATGTTGCCTATTTTTCTGCAGAATACGGACTGCATGAATCTTTGCCTAATTATGCGGGGGGGTTGGGAATTCTGGCCGGCGACCACTGTAAAACTGCCAGTGATTTAGGCTTACCTTTTGTAGCAGTTGGTTTACTTTATAAGCATGCATATTTTAATCAGACAATTAATATCAATGGTGAACAGGAAGAACACTACACAAAATTGGATTATGATGATCTTCCCATGGTACTGGTAACCGATGAGAACAATAAACCGGTAATCGTATCGGTTCGTCTGATTGATAGAGAAGTACATATTAAAATTTGGCAAGTCAAGATCGGAAGAATTTCACTTTATCTACTTGATACGACGGTTGATGAGAACAGTGATGAAGATAAAGAGATCATTCATTCACTTTATGGGGGATCAAGGGATATTCGCATTCAACAGGAAATAATTCTTGGTATTGGCGGATTACGTGCTTTACGAAAAATGGGTATTAATCCATCCGTTTTTCACATGAATGAAGGCCATTCTACATTTCTCGGACTGGAACGGCTGTTTGAACTTATGAATGATGGTATGACATTTAAAATGGCTCTGGAATTGGTTAAAAGTACAACGTTGTTTACGACCCATACACCAATTCCTGCAGGCAATGAAGCTTTTGAATTTGATATGATGGAACGATATTTTAGGAATTTTTGGCCTGAACTTGAGATATCAGATGATTACTTTTTTGATCTGGGTAGAAATTTGAATGTTCATCAGCATGAACATTTTTCATTGACTGTTCTTGCCCTGAATCTTTCTTATATGGCTAATGGGGTTAGCAAACTACATGGACATGTGAGTCTAAGAATGTGGCGTCATTTATACCCGGGACTAATGCTGGATGAAATACCGATAGGTCATGTTACTAATGGTGTGCACACTGAATCTTGGCTTAATCGAAATATGATTAAATTGTTTGATGAATATCTTGGACAGAATTGGCGTGATCATATTTATGAGAAGCAATATTGGGATCAGATTAAAAATATACCCGAAGATGTATTTGCTGATACATTAAAAAACATGAAAACTGAGATGATGAATCATCTGCGCAGACAATATGAAAAGCGATTGCAGCGATATAAAGATGAAAATCATGGATTTCCTACTCCAGATAAAATTATCGATGATAAAATTCTAACTATAGGATTTTCAAGAAGATTTGCACCATATAAAAGAGCAACACTTATTTTTAAAGATTCTGAACGCTTAAAGAAGATATTGAATGATCCAGAACGCCCGGTACAGATATTATTCTCAGGTAAAGCACATCCTCATAATGATGCCGGAAAAGAATTAATACGGGCCATAAATAATTTTGCCAGACAGGATGGATTTAGAGGTAGGATAGTATTTATTGAAGACTACAATATTAACGTTTCGAGATCACTTGTATCCGGTGTTGATATCTGGCTGAATAATCCTCGTAGACCATTGGAGGCAAGTGGAACAAGCGGACAAAAGGTACCTATCAATGGAGGGATTAATTTTTCTGTATTGGACGGCTGGTGGCCGGAGGGTTATAACGGACAAAATGGCTGGGTTATTGGAACAGATACGGAACATCCGGATGCCAATCAGCAAGATTATATCGATGCGAACTCTTTCTATGATACCCTGGAAAATGAAATTATACCTCTATATTATGATAACAATGGTTCCGGATGGATTAAAACGGCTAAAGAGTCGTTGGCTTCTCTTCTTTCCGAATTTAGTACGCATACGATGTTGATGAATTACATCAAGAAGTATTATGTTCCCGGTATGAAGCGATATATCAATTATACTGAAAATGATTATGCCCATTTATTTCATTTCAATCGATGGGTGAACCGGGTTAATCGTCACTGGAAAAAAACTTCTATAAACTTTAGCAAAAAAGATCCATTGGTAGATGAACACCGTATCCTAAGTCCCGGAGAGTCTAAGGAAGTAGGTGTGCGTCTGCACCTGGAAGGTCTAAAACCGGAAGAGGTAATTGTAGAACTGGTCCTGGAAAGGCAGGATGCGATTTACCGTAATCTGGATACTGTGTTCCATACTATGGGATTAATTGGTGAAAATGGAAATCAGGAATATGAATATCGTGTTTTAGTTACAGCTAAAACTAATGGATCTTATCGCTATAATTGCCGTGTGATACCGACGCATTCAGACTTTTTCAGTAAGCATGAAACACGTCTCGTAAAATGGCTGGATTGATTTAGAGATACTGAGTACTCATCCAAGTAAATGTATTATTACAATTTTTGAGTATGCATATTTATAATTGTCATATTTATTTTGTGAATTTATATATGTTGATTTATCTTTTATTAAGTAATTCTAATTCTATTGTATTCGGAATGGGTTGGTATAATGGAATCAATTAGAACTATTATAGTCGATGATGAAGAACTAGCGCGTCACTCATTAAAGCTATCTCTCGAAAAATTTAAACAAATTTCAATTATTGGTGAGTGTAGTAACGGCTTTGAAGCAGTAAAATCCATTAACGAGTTAAAACCTGATGTAGTATTTCTTGATATCCAGATGCCGAAACTAAACGGATTTGATGTAGTGGAATTGCTAGCTGATGACACTCCTGAAATTATTTTCGTAACAGCTTTTGATGAATATGCTATTAATGCGTTTGATGCGAATGCTCTCGATTATTTGTTAAAACCTGTTAATAGCGAACGTATAAAAATTACCATTGAACGTTTAGAAGAAAAAATATCAAACAAAGCCAAACCAGCATTAAAAACGATATTAAAAGAAATTACTCAAAAAAATCTTCCCTTACAGCGAATCTTGATCAAAGAACACACCAATGTATACGTAATACCAGTAAACGAAATTACGCATTTGGAAGCACAGGATGATTATGTACTAATTCATACAAAAAATAATTCTTATTTAAAAAATGAACGGATTTCAATTTTAGAAGCAGAACTGGATTCACAAAATTTCATTCGGCTGCATCGTTCCTTTTTAGTAAATATTGATTTTATTAACCGGATTGAATCCTACTCAAAAGACAGCAAAAGGGTTAAACTAAAATCTGGGATTGAAGTACCGGTGAGTCGTTCTGGCTATGAAGAATTGAAGAAAGTACTTTAATATATTTAAAATTTTTATTTAGAAGAAAACATTCTAACTAGAACTAGCCATTTTTTCTTCGAAATTAGAGAAGCGGTTTCTTCCCGATTTTTTAGAATAATATAAGGCCTGATCGGATTTGTTAATAAGAGTTTCAAAATTGCTGGCATCATTGGGGAAGGTTGATCCACCTAAACTGATAGTCAGACTGCCTTTCGGTTGAACATGTTGTTTGTAGAAAGGGAATTCTTCAATTTTAGACCGAATACGTTCAGCTAGGATTTCAACTAAATCCTTTTCCATTCCAGGCATGATAATAGCAAATTCTTCTCCACCATACCGGCTGACAATATCACCATCCCTTACGGTATTTTTAAGTATCCAGCCAACAGTGCGCAGGGCCTCATCACCTGCCTGATGTCCCAATTCATCGTTATAATTTTTAAAATCATCAATATCCAGCATTAACAATGAAACAACAGTTTTATTTCGCATGCTTCGATTTATTTCTTCAATTAAACGATTTTCAAAATAACGATAATTGTTTAAACCAGTCATAGCATCCGTAAATGACATCTCTTTTACATCTTCGTACATTTGTGCATTACTGATGGATATAGATATGATATTTACCAGGATACTGAATATCTGGATATCTGCATCATCAAAGCTTCCTTCATGCAGTTTCGAGCCGCAGCCAATAAATCCTCTTAAACTGCCATGATGCATTAACGGTGCAATGATCTCAATGTCCAGATTTTTAATTTGGCGTGCTGTTTTACGCATGGCAGAAGATTTTATCATATTTTGAACAAGCTGCGGAACCGGTTTTTTGGAAAAATACTTTACAATTGGATGGTCAACTTCCATGGAAATATTTTTTAAGATATCTGATTTAAAACCTTTACTAAAATAATGCGAATATTCTCTTTCTTTCTGATTATAGATCATTGCAAATGTGCGTTGACAGGAAAGTTGTCCTACTAATGTGAGCAAAGCGGAATTTATAAGCTGATCCAAATTTAAAATGGAATAAAGTTCATTACTTATTTCCATTAAATTATGAATTTCATATGCACGTTTTTTGAGTAAGCGTTCTGATTGTCTTAATTCTGTCTGACTGTCTATGACATCACGCTTTAAAGTATTTACTCTGGATTGCAGAATGATTTTTTCCTGATAATCTGTTATCCGGTTATGAAACTCCTTAATTATTATTTGTATAAGGGTGATTATACGATTGGTCTCCGAATTCATTCTTTTTACAATAAGTAAAAAATAATATTTCTGAAAAATTTGAAAGACTAATATTTTTTGAGGTTTAAATCCCGATAGATTATTAAGTGTATCTTTATAAATAGCATCCTTGGAATTCAGAAAAGAAATTTGTTTATCATCCGCCAATAACTTTAATTGATCTGAATTGGCAATTGAAAATTTTTGATGAACAAATACAACATTCCACTCAGTGTTATCATTGCTGTTATGGGTTAACAATTGAATTTTGCGTTTTAACGGAAATAATAGCGTTGTTAATAGATCAAGCAGTTTAAAATTAAAGCTGTTTTGATCAATTTTACTTATGAGCTCCTGGGGTTCATTATCAAACACTTTCTGTAATTTTAGATATAAGTCATCTTTATAATAATAAGTGTGTTTGAAAAAAGTAGAAAAGTATTTAGATAAAATGTTTGTCATATTAATAAGAATTATTATTTAAAAAGCATTCCTGCTAAACATTGTATTTAACTGATAAAATGCTTCACTGAATCTTGCATAACATCAATAATGCGTGCATTAATCCGAACATATTTTACAATTATATAATTTGAAAACGTAAAATTGTATTCGACAATTTATGAAAGGAGTTTAATCGTAAACTGAATCAATCCAATATATATAAAATTTATAGCGGTCTCAAGTTTACCAGTCATTTTAAGAACGACTAAAAATAGCCTTGAATACATAGCCTGCCATTTTGGGATTTTCTTTTAATCGTCGTGTTGAATAAGCATACCATTCCTGTCCGTAGGGAACATATACCCGTAACCGATGACCGGCATCAACAATAATTTGCCTGAGTTTTGCATCCACACCCAATAACATTTGAAATTCATATTGTTCCGGCTTAAGCTTATATTTTTCAATAAGACTTAGTGCATGCCAAACCAATATTTCATCGTGAGTCGCTATCCCAACATAACATCCTGCAGAAAGTAGTTTTTCCAGATTGTATTTATAATTTTCATTTATAATAGCCATTTCTTTATAGGCAACCTCTCTTGGTTCAACATATATCCCTTTGCATAAACGTAAATTTGCTTTGTGTCTGATTAGATTGTTGATGTCATCAAAAGTTCTTCTCAAGTAAGCTTGTATTACAGTACCTACATGATTTTCAAATTCATTTTTTAATTTGATATAGATTTCAATAGTATCGGTCGTATAATGCCGATCCTCCATATCGATCCGCACAAAATTATTATATTTTTTTGCTGTCTCAACAATTCGTTTAATATGGTTATAACACAATTCTTTATCGATTGACAGACCCATTTGAGTCGGCTTTACAGAAACATTTGAATCTAATTTTTCATCATGTATGGTTTTCAGGA
>JARRPN010000064.1:0-13971 GCA_037382875.1 Calditrichaceae bacterium
CTAAATCTAAGCGATCGGTTGGATTCCATTATGAGTTCAACGATGGATCATTTGACAGAATTAGAAATTAATGATAAGAATCTTAATAAAATAGAGATAAAACATTATCCTGAACTGAATAAAAAGTATGCGTTGTTAGGGGAAAACAAAAAATCAACTATTCAATTTTTCACCGAAGAAAAGTCCGAAAAACTTTCCCAGATTAAAAACAGATTTGAGATTTTTGCTAATCGTGATTTGTTTACGATAAAACTGGATACTTATCTATATGATGAGATTAGTGAAGTAGAAAAAATGCGTAAATCAATAAAGCTTGCTCAAAGTGTCTATCGCATTTTTTCAAGTTGAGATGTAAAAAAATAAACTAAAAGAGTTATTTAACTATTAAGTTATTGAGAAATTTGTCTTATGTAATAAGTGCTCCTTAGCTATTTGTATGCTTCAAACTGCCACCTGTTAGCTGTAAACTGTCTTTCCTATACCCATCCTCTCAGTTTGCAGGATTCCGCAACCCGTGCCACACCAACTACCATAGCTGCCAAACGTGGATGTACTTTCTTTTCCCTGATCGCTTCCTGAACAGTCTGAAAAGCAAGCGTCATTTTTTCATCCAAACGATTATGAACAGTAGCTTCATCCCAGAAATAAAAATGACGATCCTGAACCATTTCAAAGTAGGATACTAAAACTCCGCCGGCACTTGCTAATATATCGGGAATTATAAATGAACCATTTTTATGCAATATTAAATCGGCTTCAGGAGTCGTTGGACCATTCGCGAGTTCGCATATAACTTTTGCTTTAATATTTTGAGCATTTTCCATAGATATTGAATTTTCAAGAGCTGCTGGATACAAAACGTCAATATCTAATTCCAGTACAGCATCCCGGTCTATAGATTTGGCTCCCGGAAAGCCCTGTACAGTTCCGGTTTTAAGTTTATGCATGACGAGTTCTTTAGAGTCAAATCCATCTTCATTATTTTCATATTCATCCATCATCCAGGCCATAGTTTGAGGATTCGTGTATACATCCGGTGCTGGTATATCTTTATCAATACCTATAAAGTCGGCTACTGCACGGATATAGGCCCGTGATATATTTTCCAATTCACGCTCGGACATTGTTCTCGGATCGCAAACAACACCACCTTTGCCGCCGCCCAAAGGTATATCTACAACTGCCGTCTTCCAGGTCATCCAGGCAGCTAAAGCACGAATCGTATCCACAGTTTCTTCCGGATGATACCGAATACCGCCTTTTGCCGGGCCTCGCGCATAATTATATTGGATTCGATAAGCGTGGAATATTTGTGTTTTTCCATTATCCATTTTTACAGGAAGTGTAAATTTATATTCTCTCTGTGGCCATTTTAAATGCTCAATAGTTGCATCGTCAAGACTTAATAATTTTGCTGCTTCAATTACCTGTTTTTGAGCAACATGGAATGAATTATACGATTCCATCCTAAGATTCCTTTTTCTTCGTTGTATGATTTGATTCCGGGAAAACATCTAAAACAATTCGGTACCAGCAATTTTTACACATCAGCATACGATCCACACTCAGTATAACCTTCTCCCATTGGCTTAATGTCTTCCCACAATGGGGACAGGTGTCAGGCGTTTTCTCCCGATATATCTTTGGCGTAGCATTTTTTTGATTATTCAATTTAATGCTCCGGTTTTAGAATGATACCAATATTTTCATGACCATTCATTTTAATTTTGATAGACTGATCCAAATGAATATGATTTGTGTATATTAAACTCTGAACCGTTTTTTGATTTTTTAGCCAATCCCAATCAACAAAACCTTCTTCTTTATAGCTATTTGTTGTAAAATATGCCACCATAAAAGAAGTCAGATTCTGAAAAAAATGTGATCCTTGAGATGGGGTCACAATAAAGTCTTTAATGCTGGCTTCTACGATAGCTTTTGCACCGGATATTTGATCCCAGTTTACCGGAATGCCAAGCCATGGATCTAAAGTGCCCCACCTGCCTACACCGATTAATAAATAAGGTGATTGCTCAGAAAGAAGTTTCGAATTTATCTGACTAACTTCAGCAGCAACTTCTTTACTTTTTGATCTTTCAAATTTATCCTTATCTACAAATACGATATCTTTAATATCATTAATTACTCCATGTCCAAGCACATTGGGACTTTCACATAAAATTTTATTGCGGTCCTCAACTTCAAGATCAAGTACTTCCATTTCTCGTTTTAAGACAAGAGGTCTCATTTGTAATAGGCCAAACTCTTTTGGCTCACCTGGAAGAACAGACATTTTTACGGCAAATTCAATTTCTATAGGCGTGCCCATGCCCCAATTACCCATTTCTAAAAGAAGTTCACAGATTTGTGGAAGCGGAAATATTTTATGTTTTAGTACCGGTGCCATTGTGACTACCCGTGCGCCCGCTCTTGATAAACCATCATAGATAGTATGATTTTCATGGGAGTATGTAGAACCGACATGATATAGTGTTCCATCTTCTTCAGCTATTTTTAGGGGGTATTTTTTCACACAGATATCATGTGTTTCAAATTCTTCTTTTGCTGATGCTGTAATATCTAAAGCGTAAAAATAATTTTGATTATTACGCATAGTTTCTTTTACGGAAATAAACTGCGGTAGGTGATTTGGATATTTGGGTGCAAATTTAACAGTATTACCACCATCTACCACGGTTTTACCTAAGCCCAATGCGGTTGAAACAATTCCATCTCCGGATTTTTGTGGAGGTATCGGATAAAAATTATACGATTTAGCCACACCGGAAAATGAAGGATAAAACCGGATATCATGTTTGGCACCAATCATTTTTTGGATAATCACCGCCATTTTCTCTTCTTCCAACCGGTAAGTAGTAACTTTTATATAGTCTTTCGTGCTCTTATAAAAGGTGGAGGCATAAACTCGTTTAATGGCGTTTAGTAATTCGTTTAATCGGATTAAAGGATTGCCGTTATTGTTGGGAATCATGTAAGTTTCGTATACGCCGGCAAACGGATGATACTGTGAGTCCTCCAGAAGACTGGAAGATCGTACGGCAAGGGGTTCATTAATTAAGTCCAGAAATGCCATTAAATCGCCGATAATATCTTCAGGAAATTTAGTAGCTGCCAGAAAACGTTTTGTAATTTCTACATCATCATCAGCATTCAATGCATAACTTCTGAGATTATTTTCATCAACAAACGCATCAAAAACATCGGTACCTAAGACAATTCCTGCGGGTACCATGATTCTTACACCTTCAAAGCGATCTTCGAGTTGATAGTTATTGATTAATATATTTACAAAGCTCAATCCCCGGGCTTTGCCACCAAGTGAGCCGCCGCCAATTCTTGCAAATCCACTGGTAGGGTCAAAAGAATCTTTATGGAAGTCCGTAATGAGTCCACGCTGCCGTAACCTCTGATATTCTTTAAGTGCTTTGATTAAATCATTCCGCAGAACGGGGATATTGGGAAAATCAGATACCTTTCTTGGACGTAATTGATGGGCCAACCAGAACTCAGTCCGAGCTTTAAGCCAGTTTGAAAAGTGATTGTGTTCAGCATGATATTTAATGCTTTCGTCTGGGACGATTCTTAGTTGTTCCTCCAAAGAAGTCAAATCAGATGCCCTGCCAACCTCTACACCGTTTGCAGTTTTAAATATGAAATCCCCAAATCCAAAACTTGTAATAGTAAAATTTCTTACATCATGTAACAAAGTAGGAGAATCTTTGACTAAAAAAGATACATTGAGTTCATTCGCAAATTTAGCATTATCAGGATTGTTCGATTGTAATAAAATAGGAATATCTGTATGTCGTTTAATTACATTTTTTGCGAAGACAATCCCGGCTTTGGGATCCTGTTTACCGTTACGCTTAAAGTCAACATCAGAGATGACGCCCAGGATATACTCTTCATATTTTTCAAAATATGACCAGGCTTCCTCATAGGTTGAACATAAAATAATCTTAGGTCGGGCACGCATGCGTAAGTATTTATGTGATAGATTTATACCCTCTGAAATGAGCCGTTGTGATTGATTGAGAATTTCAGTGTAAAGTATGGGCAGATACAGAGAGTAAAAACGAACATCATCTTCTATGAGTATGATAGATTGTACCCCAACAATTCTTGTATCGTGCTCAATATTTAACCGGTCTTCCATGTGTTTTATGATTGCAATGATGATTCTGAAATTTCCTGTCCAGATAAATATCCGATCAAACACAGAGATATCACAATGGTTGACTAAATCCACAAGCTCGCGATTATCATATGCCAATAATATAATCGGAATGTCCAAATCCGATTCTTTTAATTTTTCAGCAAGTATGTGTGCCGGCATATTTTCAATATGCGGTGTAGTGATAATAAGATCGTATCGGTTTTCATCACGGGCCAGGGCAACTGCTTCCTGCCCGCCTGATACGCGCGTAATCTCCGGAGAATGGCTTAAATTTAAACCCTGGTATTCATTACGGATTAATTCATACAGTCGGCCATCTTCCTCGAATACATACAAATCATATAAACTGGAAACAAGCAAGATGTTGCGGATACGATTTCGCATCAGATTCTGGAAACCCTGAAAACGAGTACCATAGCCATGCTCAACAAGCAATGGTTCCATTATCTGATTATTTTGAGCTAATGCTTTTTCCATAATGCTGTAAAAATTCTGCTAATAAGACATAAGAAAATTATCTCTTTAATAACAATCAAACAAGTCTTTTTAATAAAAAAGCCCGAATAAATCGGGCTTTAACTGTTTAATCTATTGCAAGGATATAATTAAACCACACCCTGATCAAGCATTGCATCAGCAACTTTTAGAAAACCACCGATATTGGCACCATTCACATAATTGCCCGGTGTATTGAATCGTTCAGCCATGTCAACACACGTTTTGTGGATACTCTTCATAATATGATGCAGACGGTTATCTACTTCTTCGCGGGTCCATGGAAGGCGCATACTGTTTTGAACCATTTCCAGACCGGATACGGCAACACCACCGGCATTGGCTGCTTTTCCGGGGCCATATAGAATTTTATTTTCCAGGAATATATTCACACCGTCCGGCGTAGTCGGCATGTTGGCACCTTCACTGATCACATAAACACCATTATTAACTAAAGTCTGTGCATCTTTTTCATTGATCTCATTTTGTGTAGCGCTGGGGAATGCACATTGTGCGGCATGATCCCAAAGCGGATTATGATCTAAGTCATTTGAAATGGGCGTATAGACTGCATTAGGATATTTATCAGCATACTCTTTAATCCTGCCTCTGCGGATATTTTTAAGCTCCAGGACAAAATCTAGTTTTTCAGTCGTAATTCCTTCTTCATCATATATATATCCGCTGGAGTCAGATAAAGTGACCACTTTGCCGCCAAGCTGGATAATTTTTTCAGTTGTATACTGAGCCACATTACCACTACCGGAAACCAGGCATACTTTGCCTTCCATGGATTCACCTTTGGTTTGAAGCATTTCTGAAGCAAAATAAACAGCACCATAACCAGTTGCTTCAGGACGAATAAGTGAACCACCCCAGTTCAATCCTTTGCCGGTCAGTACACCGGTAAATTCATTTCTGATTCTTTTATATTGTCCAAATAAAAATCCGATTTCACGACCGCCAACACCAATATCGCCAGCCGGTACATCCGTATTTGGGCCTATGTGTTTGCCAAGTTCGGTCATAAAACTCTGGCAGAACTGCATCACTTCATTATCACTTTTACCTTTAGGATCAAAATCAGAGCCGCCTTTTCCGCCGCCCATCGGTAATGTGGTCAGACTGTTTTTAAAAACCTGTTCAAATGCCAGGAATTTTAGTATACCGAGATTAACCGATGGATGGAATCGCAAACCACCTTTGTAGGGCCCGATGGCACTATTCATTTCGATACGAAATCCACGGTTTACCTGCACATTACCCTGATCATCCAGCCAGGGTACACGAAATAGGATAACACGTTCCGGTTCGATAATTCGCTCGAGAATTTTAGCTGCACGATATTCAGGATGACGTTCCAGAACCAGTTCAAGTGATTCGGCTACTTCCTGCACAGCCTGATGAAATTCAGGTTCAGCAGGATTTTTTGCTTTTACTTCAATCATGAGATCTTTTAGGAATGATGACATATTACCTCCCTTGTGATGGGGTATGAGTATTAATATTGATTTTAGGATGATCGGAATTATAGATTTTTGCAGATATGAAATAATGCATTAAAACCTCTTTTGAAGATTATCCAATAAGAAAATACCTAATCAAGTCGTAATAAAAAATGATAAATATTATGAATTATTTGTAGTAATAATTATTACAAGCGGGGTGGAAAAATATGACAAATTGATAGCTCATAATTTTTGAGTTAGATCATTAAGCTATTAGACGTATATTAGTATTCTGAGTTAAACTTGTTTTCAGCTAATGTCTGAAGAGTAGCCAGGCCGGATTCAAAATCACCACCAAGCATGCTGTCCATCATAAGCCCGAAATATCGTTCCACCGGATATCCCAGTTCTGCTTCATTAATCCATGTCACCTTTGTACCATTCTCAACAGGTTCGAATTTCCAGATATCCTTAGATTGCATTTCCTGTGGGGCAGTAAATTCCAGTTTACTTTCGATGTATTTTCCGGGTTTAATTTCTTCGGTTGTAAGGGTACCGGATCCTATGATATCACTCTGCCAGGACCATTTTTGTCCCATTCACGATAATAATTGTAATTAACGACTATTGAGAAAATAGAATCGGTTGGTACATTGATAATAGTTGAGCGTTCTACATGCGAGGTGGAGGGTAGAAATAATGCTATTCCCAAAAATAAAACAATAATAACCGCAATGATGATCAAAATAATTCTTAAAATCTTCATCTTGACCTTCCTATATATAATTTATTAAATGATAAACAGGTTTGAAATATGATATGTAAACCTATTTGGGTGATTAAATATTTCTTAATAATAAGGGGATTAGAATCAATTGTATCCGGTTTAATTTACATAAATTCTAATAAACTTTGTTGAAATATGAAAATGCAAATGTTAGACTTAATTTGGCGTAGCCAAAAACGGCGAATTTACTGTTCGAGCTGAATGACTGGCGGATAAGATAATCTATAGCGAGTTTAAATTCGTCAGGGCTTTTTGTTACTTTTGGCCTGTCCGATGGCCAGACGGGCCAGACAAAAAGTAAGTATAAAAAGAAATTATAATTATTAATATGTACTTTCTGCCTTGATGCAGAAAGTACTAAAGAAATCAAGACTAACAGGAAAAACCTTGAAATTCAAAGGCTCATTTCACTAAAATTCTGAAACTCGTCCTAACCAACAGGACTCAGACAGTCAGAATTTTTGCCGTTCCATTCGCCTGAATTTCATACGGTTTTTTCTGAATGTCATATTTTGGATAAACCTAATTTTAATCAGATTTTAATGAATTAGAATATTAAAAATTATAATTTTATTAAATTATTCTGGATGGCATACTGGGTGAGTTCCACGCTGGATTTCATTTTCATTTTTTCCAGGATGCGGTTGCGGTAGGAATATACGGTATGTACGCTTATGATTAATTCCTTGGCAATTTCTTCAGCTGATTTACCGGATGCAATAAGACATAATATTTGTAATTCCCGGTCAGATAGAGATTCATGTAACAAAGATTTGTGATTGGATTCAAGACTTTTTGCCATTTGTTCAACCAAGCTGGGGCCGATATACTTTTCACCAGCAATAATTTTTTGAATGGCTTTTACAAGTTCATCCGGAGCACTGGCCTTCTCTAAAAATCCTGATGCTCCCGCTTTAATAGAGCGTAATCCATATTGCTCTTCACTATACATGCTTAATATCAGTACCGGTAAATCAGGATATTGCTGTCGGATATCTTTGAGTGCCTCCAGACCATTTTTGCCGGGCATATGAATATCAAGAATAATAATATTCCAATCCTTTTGCGGTATCAGCTGGAAAAGTTCATTATAGTTGGCCGCCTCACCACCAACTTGCATATCACTCTGTTCAGCGACAATCTGTTTAAGTCCTTCACGCACAATGGCATGATCATCTGCTATCAATATATTAATCATGTTTTAAAGGCCATTCTATTTTAAGATTTGTCCCTTTATCAGGAACACCATTAATACTGACTTTTCCGCCAAAAACTATTGCACGTTCTTTAATACCAAGGAGTCCTAATGAATTTGGATTATCAATCTGAAATTGATGGATACCAATTCCATTATCTGTAATTTCCAAAACCAATGTACCATTTTCATTCTTTAAATATACCGATACGCGTTTAGCTAAAGAATGTCGGGCTACATTGGTTAATGCCTCCTGGGTTATTCTGAAAAGAGCCGTCGACTGTTCGGGATTTAATTCAACCGGTTTCTGAGTTAATGAGCATTCACACTGAATTCCTGTAAGTTGTTCAAATTCCTTTACATACCATTCTATGGCCGGAATAAGACCCAGTTCGTCAAGTATTCCCGGTCGTAATTTTGATGATATTTTTTGAACAGTATTAATTGCTTGGTCAATTAAATCTTTCGATGACTGAATCTGTGAATCTACTTCTTTCTTTTTCCCGGAAACTTTTTTTGAAATAAGTGAAACCTGAATTTTTAATACCGTTAATAATTGGCCTAATTCATCGTGAATTTCTCTTGCAATTAATGTCCGTTCTTCTTCACGAATGTTTTGTAAACGCAGAGCCAAATTCCTTAATTGTTCTCTGGAACTAGTTAAATCTATTTGATTACGCGTGCGTTTACTGGTATCCTTAATTACTGAAATCACGGTTAGCTCGTTTTTAAGATTGATAAGGTGCATATTAATTTCAACTGGCACTTTGGGACCGTTCTTTGTATATAAATCTATCTCAAAAACAGCGAGTCCTTTTTCCCTTAACTGATTGATTACCAGTTTAAATTTAGCTTGTTCACCTATCGAAACTAAATTGTAAAAACTCAATTTTAAAAGTTCACTGCAGGAAAAATTTAATAAAGCACAGGCCTGTTTGTTTGCTTCAACAAAGATTCCAAATTTACTATCATTTAGCAATCGATTAACAAACACACCATCACCAATACTATTAAATATATCTTGGAAATAATTTTCATCTATAAATTTATTTATTCGTGATGATTGCATTTGAAAGAAAAATTATCTTTGCTACCCTATGCTGATATCTGGCTGACTATAGGAATTTAAAATAATACAGTAATTTATATAAAAGAAACTGAATTATATAATATACTTACTCATTTGCTAGCGTCAGTTTCTTAATACCTTCATTTCCGATAAGCTCAATTTTTTTCAGTATATCTTCTTCCTTCTCGATTTCCCGATTGCTTATAAAAGTAATATCTAATAATCCACTCGCTTTAATACCCGTTCGCATATAATTAATTTCATCGAGACATAGACTCCAGCCTTCCAGCCAGATTGATAATTCTCGCTTTTGTTTAGGAGTGCCGTCAATAAGTACAATTAGATCAATATCGCTACCGGCCTGTGCAGTGGAATTTTTTGTACTGCCCATGATGTACATACCCTTGACGCCATACTTTTTTGAATCAACCTGAAGTGCAATTTTCTCAGCCATACGCATTCGCCAGATCCAATGTTCCTCAAGACAAAGTTGCGGACTTAATTCACTTAAATCATCCATAAAATTTTGCCCGCCCGGCGGCGATATTATACCAACTGCTCTATCTATCTCGGCATTCATGAGAATTTTTAATATATTTCCATTTGTGACTTGAGGAATCTCAATTACACGGATAATATCACCTAAGTAGGAATATCCGGCAGCGTACTCGGTTAATTGATTTGGTGATTCTAATAAAAATTTTTCATTAAATACTATTTCGGGCTCATCCGGATATAATGGCAAATATCGAATGGATGCTTCAACCAAGTCCTGGAAAAAGTGCGTTCCAAATGAAAGATCAGGCACATAATTTCCTTTTTTCCTGGCAATTTCAATAAGAGCAGCTGTATTATTGATGTCAGAATAAGTCACATTGACACCGAGCTTTATATCACCCCGACTGCCCCAACGTCCCGGACCCATTAAAATAAATTCTCTGCGGGGAAGCAGCTGATTGAGTGTTCCGATAACCCGTCCAATTGCTTTTAATTCATCAAGATCAGATATCAGATTATATTTTTCCGGAGATACATAAACAATGTATTTTATGTCCGGAATATAACCATTTGATACAAACCGGTTTGCTGAAAATAGTATCTTGTCTTTTGATAAATTTGAAGGTATAGGAGACGGTGCATCAAATTTGCTGTAACTTTGCGGTCGACATTGCAGCAGATAGAAATCTTTTCCATCATGTGCAAATTCAATATCAACCGGTGTTGCTAAAGCAGATTGAAGTTCCCTTAGAATGGTATGCATCAATTTTACAAATGTAGTATCCTGAATAAGTCCATCGAAGGTAACTATTAAATCGGATTGATCATAATCGGTGCCAAACAGCATCGGTTTTTTTAAATGATTGTGTTCAACTATGGAAACTAATTGCTCAATAGTGGGATAATTTTCTCCCTGGCTTTTAAATAATTCAATGATGTCAATAGTCTCAAATCGATTGGTTTTCAAATTTAATACATCTGCTTTATTGGGCGAATATCGGCCGATTTCTTCAACACTTACATTAGTCCTTAATCCTGGCTGCCCGGGAGCTATTAAAACCGGGTAATCATCAGAGAGTCGGTCAACCGCACGGGTACCTAATCCCGGTACTAAACGGATAAGACCATCTTCTCTTTTAATTCGAGGTGACCAGCGGAATTCATTATTACTGAAGGCAACGCCTGCAAAAGCCGGTAAGAAATAATCGCCAACCTGTTGCCCTACGACCTCCTGAATCATAATACCCATTTCTTCGTGGAAATCCAGTAAACCCCGTTCCGCCCGATAACCAATCGGATCAGGCCCAATGGTTGACGCATATACTTCGGCAATGGCATCCAGTAAAGCATCAAGTCGTTCCTGTTTGCTTCCCTGATTACCGATAAACAGACTTTTATATTTTCCAGAAAAAGCTGAGCCAAGTCGGTCTTCCAGAAGGCTTGAGCTTCTGACGACTAATGGCTTGGTGCCGAAATCATCCAGCGCCATAGATATGCCTTGTATCAGATCAGGCGGGAAATGCGAATTTTTAAAAAGTTGTATTACATGAGGATATTCTTTTTGAATTTCTTCAATCTCTTTATATTTCTGTTCCAGCATTTCATCAAGATTATTATAATGCATAAAATGGATTAAACAATCGGATGTCATATACCAGGTGTTGGGAGTTTTAATATTAGCTAGAATCGATTCCTTTTCTGCCGATTTTAATAATACGCGATAAGCAAGAAAGACACCGGCGCTTTTACCACCTAACTTACCATGACTTCCAACAGGGAAAATAAGATGGTCCAGAATATCATGGAAATTACGAACACTAACATAATTTTTAGCAATATTAATAAATTCGAGTTGTTCGCTGAAGAATCTACGGATAAGCGAGGCACGGGCACCGATTTTGGTTGAGGGTGCTAGTTCCATACCCTCCGGGTGCATCTGGTAATATTTGCGGATTGCTGCACTAATATCTGTAAGCGAGGAATTATTGTTTGCAATTTCCCTGATTAAAAAACCGGTTTTATCCTGCTGCATCCATGTTTGAATCCGGGATAGAATTTCTTCATTGGAAAAGTACTGCGCGGCGACCATGAATATTTTTTTGCTTAAAATTTGTGAATCTGCAAACCGATGGCGTTCCATTGGAATATTTGAATCACTGGGATACTCATTTTCTTCTGTATTTCTAACTGGCTCAAACTGTTGAAGTAACTCCTGGGATTCTTCTATGCCTTTCCAGACTAATAAGTTGAGCATCTTTCTGGAAATACGAAAATAAAGATCAGGATCTGTACGTCGCAATAAATCTAAAACCACACCCCATTCACCGGCCTGTTTTTCTGTAAATTCAAGTTTTGTACTTTCCCACTGATTAAAAACCATCTTGAGTTTTTGATACATTATATAATGACCGATCCGCTCAGCAATAGTATTTAACAGTCTTTTTTCTTCTGATAGAAAAGGACCCACTTCCAGGTCGGGCTTTTGTTTGATATAATAAATGGTTACAGAACCGGTTGATTTTCCCTGTATAATTATTTCTGCACTTAAATGCCAGTGGGATTCTTCGAAATTCTCTGATAAATATTCTGAATTCCGGTATTCAATCTTGGCTCGACAAATTTCTGTATACTGAAATCCAATCGGTATTATGTTGACAATCCGGTTAAGAACTTCTTCAATCGAACTCGCAGGTTGATTTAGAATCTCTTCAATTTCATATAAACAATTCAGTTCCTTTACACGTTCTTCAAGACTGTCAATCAGTTTATCAAAAGTTTTTCGTTTATTTGCCATTTATGATATCCATGTATATTAATCTGAGATTTCCACCACCAATATAAAAAATCCGGTAACCATTAGCCACCGGATTTTACTAGTTACCAATTATTTCAAATTTCTATTTATACCCAGCCTCTGTCCTTGCAGGCTTGAGCAACGCGTTGAATGGCAATAACATAAGCCGCATCACGCATATATATTTTTCTTTTTTCTGAGAGATTGGCAACAGCCCAGAATGCGGCGGTCATTTTATGATCCAGTCGATCCAGCACTTCTTCTTTTGTCCAGTAAAAGTTCATATTGCTTTGTACCTGTTCAAAATAACTGCAGGTAACACCGCCGGCATTCGCCAGGAAATCAGGAATGTTAAATATTTTATTTTTCTCAAAGTAGGCATCAGCATCAGGGGTAGTAGGTCCATTGGCACCTTCTGCAATCATTTTAACGCGGTCACTAATTTTTGTCACGTTTTCTTTGGTAATCTGATTTTCCAGGGCACAAGGAAGAAGAATGTCAACTTCCTGCTCAATCCAGGTTTCACCCGGTAATACTTCGTATCCTTTATCCTTTGCTTTACTTTTATCAATTCCACCAAACCGATCAGTAATGCTGCGTAGAAATTTCAGGTCAATGCCATCTTTCTTTTTGAAACTGTAAGAGGTTTGATCGTTTTGATCCCAGCAGGCAACACAAATAACTTTTCCGCCAAGCTGTGTATAGAGTTCGATAGCAAATTGAGCCACATTACCGAAACCCTGCACACTGGCAGTGGTATCTTTAGGCTCTATTTTCATATGTTTTAATGCTTCACGTACGGTGTAGATCAAACCATAACCGGTTGCTTCTGTCCGGCCAAGTGAACCGCCCATACCGACTGGTTTGCCTGTAATCAATCCGGGATAGCGCCCACCAGATATGGTTTCATATTCATCCAGCATCCATAGCATATGCTGTCCATGGGTCATTACATCCGGTGCCGGGACATCTGCTAAAGGACCAATATTCTTGTTGACCTGGCGAACCCAGCCGCGACATATTTGTTCCTGTTCACGCATGCTTAAATTATGCGGATCACAGATAACACCGCCTTTACCGCCACCCAGTGGCAAATCAGCTACAGCTGTTTTCCAGGTCATCCACATAGACAGGGCACGAACGGTATCGATGGTTTCCTGTGGATGGAAACGTATGCCGCCTTTTGCAGGTCCCCTTGCATCATTATGTTGACAGCGAAATCCCCTGAAAACCTTAATATGACCATCATCCATACGAACAGGAATACTAAAGTGATATTCACGCAGGGGGTGTCTGAGTAACTCTCTCGATCCCTGATCTAGATTAATTAAATCGGCAACTTTATCAAATTGTGCCTGAGCCATTTGAAATGCATTAAAAGACTTATCCTCGCTCATAGCCTATCCTTTCTCAAACCATTTCATTTTGTTAACAGCAGCTTGTACACTTGATTTTGCCTATTTTAGGCAAAGATATTTGTATAATAT
>JARRPN010000065.1:0-13013 GCA_037382875.1 Calditrichaceae bacterium
ATATGTTACGGCTACATAAATAAAAAATATGTGTACCACGGATTCCAATATTTGATTAGATAAAGGGGTACCTTCTTAAAAATGGGAATGACCGATTTAAATAAAAAAAGCGATACTTAAAAAGCATCGCTTTTAATCCTGATTAGTTTTTTCGATGGGATTCCCCATACTCATAGCCCACATCAACGGCTTTTTTATTAATATCAATCAGTACCCGACGCTTAATAGCCGTTTTCAAAGTTTCATATAGCGTCTCTTTTGAAAACAGACCTGTGTAAGCGGCGTACGCTGCCAGTGTAATCATATTCGCTGTACGGGTATTGCCAAGCTTATCCGCTAACTGGGTTGCAGGTAAGGCCAGCACTTCCACATCTTTGCGCTTAACTTCAATATCAATGAGTGAACTATCAAAAATAATTAATCCATCCGGTTCAACATCATCTTCAAATTTTTCCAGAGATGGACGGTTTAGGGCAATTAATACAGTAGGATTACTAACAACCGGTGAACCAACCGGTATATTTCTAACATTCACATGACAATTAGCTGTACCGCCACGCATTTCCGGGCCATAGGATGGCAACCAGGATACGTGATAATCTTCCAGCATGCCTGCCTGCGCTAAGGCTGCTCCCAAAAGCAACACACCCTGACCACCAAAACCGGCTACTTTTATTTCCGGATTTACATATGTATCCACAACTTTGGATTTCTTCAGTTTTGCGCTGGAGTCCGGAATGATATCAATAAGTTCTTTTATTTCTTTGGCTGTAGGATTAAATTCTGGTACTTTATAGGGTTTTACTTCTTTCGTCAAATCTTTGTACACGCCCAATGGAAATTGTGGAAGCATGACATCGCGAATCCATTTTAACGAGTCTACCGGATCCATCTTCCAACCGGACGGACATGGTGAAAGAATCTCTACCAGAGAAAATCCTAAATTTTCAACCTGATTTTTGATCGCTTTGCGCACAGCAATTCTGGCTTTTGCCCGCTGCTTATTATCAAACAGCGCTACACGCTCAACATAAACCGGGGCCTGCAACTGGCTGATTAATTCAGCCACTTTTACCGGGTAGCCTTCGTTATGCGCGTTGCGTCCTCGCGGAGATGTTGTTGTCCGCTGTTCAATCAAAGTTGTCGGGGCCATCTGTCCACCCGTCATACCGTAAATAGCATTATTAATAAAAAATACGGTGATATTTTCACCACGATTGGCGGCATGCAGAATTTCGGCTGTACCGATTGCAGCCAAATCACCATCACCCTGATAGCTAATCACAATACTATGGGGATGTGCACGTTTGATACCTGTCGCCACCGCCGGTGCACGGCCATGTGCCGCCTGAATATTACCCGTATCAAAATAGTAATACGCGAATACGCTGCAACCAACCGGACTAACAAATATCGTTTTATCAGCAACCTCAAAATCATCTAAAGCTTCTGCAATGAATTTGTGGACGTTGCCATGCCCACAGCCGGGACAATAATGAGGCATCTTTTTATCTGCACTGGGATTCCTTAAATACTGATCATAAAAACTGGTCGCTTTTCGTAAAACTTTAGAAGCCATGATCTTCCCCAATATTAATTCGTTTTTTCTGCTAATTGTTTTGCCTGTTCATACAATTCAGCCATTGAAGGTACCACACCCCCCATCCTACCATAAAACTTAACCGGACATTTTCCCATGACTGCCAGGCGCACATCATCAACCATCTGACCGTTATTCATTTCAACTACTAAGAATTTTTTAACAGTCTCACTTAATTTAGAGATCTTATCTTTAGGAAATGGAAAAAGTGTAATCGGTCTGAGCAGGCCAATTTTCATTCCGTCTTCTCTTAATTTTTCAACAACTGTTTTCAGAATACGCGAAACAATACCAAATCCCATTACAACGTATTCTGCATCTTTGAGCATAAACTCTTCAAAGCGAAGTTCGTTTTTTTCAATTTCCTGATATTTTTTCTGAAGTTTGAAATTATGTTTTTCTAGTGGCCTCCCCCTTTAACAATCTGGTTGTAATCACCTTGCTCCGGAGCAATGTTACCTAATCCCGGACCACCACGCATTATATCTACAATCACGCACGGTAATTCTGCACCGGCGGCATAGGATACCCCCTCCTGTTTGAGGCTGATACCCGGGCTTGATGAAGCCGTCATGACACGAATACCGCCACTGGCCGCTCCATAAACCATATTTATTGCTGCTACTTCGCTCTCTGCCTGTAAAAAGGTTCCACCGACTTTAGGGATATAATTTGCTGCAGCCTCTGCAATTTCACTGGCGGGAGTAATGGGATACCCGAAATATACCCGGCAACCCGAAAGAACAGCACCACGAATAACTGCATCATTACCCTTCATCAATATTTTAGCCATTATGCCACCTCCTCACCGACATATTCATAGCCTTTTTTATACACTACAATTGCTTCAGGTTCAGGACAAGCATAAAAACATACACCGCATCCAGTACAATGATCACCTAAATAATATGCGTAATGATATCCTTTACTATTAAATTTTGCGTGGAATTTTAACACATCGGGAGGACAGGCATCGATACATAAACCGCAACCTTTACAAAGTTCCGGTTCTACTTTTACGAAGGGCTTATCCAGGATTTTTTTACCCATGACCACCTCGTTTTTGGTTGAATAATTATTTATTAATCATTTATAATTTAATTTTAGTATTCATTAACAGGTTCAATTTCCATGCCACCGAAAAGTTTAATGATTGCACCTTATAAATTCCGGTTTTGACCGGATTTAAACTTGCTTATGGCAAAATACTATACTAATAAATATAAGAGTTTTCCAAATAATAAAAAATATAATACTGGTTTTTATCATTAATTGGAAAGGGATTGCATTTAAAAGAAATGTGAAAATTAAATAATTTTCGTAAAAATGAATTTATATCAACTTTTACTTTTCCATACAATATCTGGTTGGTTATTCAGTTTATTTAGATAACGTGCAATTACAAAAAACAGATCGCTCAAGCGATTGATATAAACAAGTAATTCGCCTCTTACCTCAGCTTGATCCATTAATTTTGTGAGATTCCGCTCAGCTCGACGGCAGACAGTTCTGGCTAAGTGGGCAATGGCTGCAGATTCTGAACCACCTGGCAGGATAAAATTCTTGAGTGGTTCCAGTTTTTCTGAAATTTCATCAATATTTTTTTCAATATTTTCTATATCTTTATCTGTGATTAAATTTTTTAATTTCTTTTGTCGTTTTGTGTCTGGTGTAGCTATTTCACTGGATAATACAAAAATTTCATTCTGAATTATTAATAGAATATTCTGAATATATTTCTCGGTGTTTTTTGTAACTAGAAACCCAATAAGACTGTTAAGTTCATCCAACGTACCGTAAGTTTCAATACGCGGATTATTCTTGTTTACCACTTCCCCGCCAAATAACGAGGTTTTACCCTTATCTCCAAATCCAGTGTAGATTTTCATTGGTTCTTCCTGTTGAATTTATATATTTAAATATATCTATTCATAATCATAATTTAAAATATTTATTTGACATATACGTAATATTTAATACCAATTATTCCCTGAGCATCTGGAATTATAAAGAATTCATTTAAAAATTCTCTCATAAAATTAATGAGTTTCCTATTTTTGACGATGTATAGTAAAACTGTTTTTTGTCTTATTACAAGGGAAACAAAGGGAATTTTAAATATTTATGCACTCAGGCAAGAGAACAATATTAAGCATATTTGTAATAATACTTTTATCCGCCATATGTATACAAGCACGGAATTTAAATCTTCGTTTTGATAAGATAGGTATAAACCAGGGATTATCACATAGCACAGTTACTGCAATCCATCTGGACAGTCAGGGCTATCTATGGTTCGGAACTCAGGATGGCCTTAATCGATATGATGGGTATTCATTTACTATATTCAGACATACTAATACAGACTCGACATCACTCTCCAGCAATTGGATAACATCCATTGATGAAGATATAGAAGGCAATTTATGGATTGGTACCTCCGGAGGTGGTGTTAATTGCTTTGATCCCCATCATGAAAATTTTGTCAATTATGCAAAATATACAGAAGAATCAGAAAGCCACTCGGATAATTTTATTGTTCAGGTGAAAGTAGATTCAAGTAATACGCTTTGGATTATTACAGCTGCGGGTGAGTTAAGAAAATATAACCAGAATGAAGATACATTTGAACCTGTTAAAATTGCACCAAAATTAAAAGACATTTCTCTCTCTGTCGTAGCTGAAGGAATTAATGGTAAGCTCTGGTTCGGTACCAAGGGCAGTGGATTAATCTGCTTCGACAAAAATAAACAATCATCTGAAATATTTGATGAAAATGCCAGAAACGGTATTTGTGATAATTATATTACCGATCTGGATGTTGACATGGAGAATAATCTCTGGATTGCTACTCAGGACGGCATATGTATGCTGAATCAGGCTGATAATAGCATTGTTCAATATCGTAAAGGTAAATATAATTCTAGAGGATTACTCGATAATCATATCAAAAAAATATTTATGGATTCTCAGCATACCTTATGGATTTCCACTGAACTTGGACTGAATATTAAATCGCCAGATGAAAAACATTTTAACTACCATCGTCATCAACAAGGCAATCAACAAAGCATAGGTACTCATGTAATCAACACTATAGTAGAAGATAATTCAGGTATTATTTGGATAGGTACCTATCTGGACGGCATTAATAAATTTGATCGAAGCAAAAATTTATTCACACATCTTTCATACGAACCAGATAATTCTAATAGTCTTTCGGATAATAACATCTGGGGACTTTATGAGGCGGATAATGGTGATATCTGGATAGGAACCAATAAAGGACTCAATCAGTATTCACCTAAAAATAGTAGTTTTACACATTACCTTTCAAAAAGAGGTAAAGGTAATTTAAACAATAATGTTGTTCGTTCGGTCACACAAGGACCTGGAGGTGATATCTGGTGCGGCACGGATGGTGGAGGTGTTAATCGATTAAATCTTCGTTCAGGTAAATTCAGCTATTACCAATATAATCCAAAGAATCCTAATAGCCTTATTAATGATAATGTTAAACAAATCTATAAAGACCGTGACCAGAATATATGGATTGCCACATGGAATGGGCTCGATCGATACGATTGGGATAACAATACCTTCATTCATTACCAAAACAATCCTGATAAACTAACCAGTTTGTGTGATAATCGTGTTCAATGCATCCTGGAAGATAAACAAGGACAAATATGGATCGGGACCTATGATGGACTCAACGTCATGGATAAAAGTAGCGGACAATGCACCTGGTATAAAAATGATCCACAAAAACCATCCTCGATTAGTGATAATCGGATTCTATCTATTTATGAGGACCATCAGGGTGGTATATGGATTGGTACATACCACGGTTTAAACAAACTGAATTCTGACAAAGTATCCTTTACACGTTATACAGTGAGTGATGGCTTAATTAATGATGTTATACACGGCATTGTTGAAGATGATTCAAATACCTTATGGATGAGTACTAATAAAGGATTGATTCGATACAATCCATTGGCTCCTGAAATTAGAAAATATAAAAATTATGATATTTATGATGGCTTAAGCGGTAATGAATTTAATACCGGTTCATATTTGAAGAGTAAAGATGGATATTTTTATTTTGGTTGCGTAAACGGCTTGAACAAATTTATACCATCAAGGGTTGAGCTAAACAAGCATGTGCCCCCCGTCGTAATTACCTCATTCAAAAAATTTGATAGGGATGTGACATTAGCTCAAGCCATTCACTTGACTAAGAAGATTAATCTTTCTTATAAAGATAATTTTTTTGCCTTTGAATTTGCCGCTCTGGATTTTGTTAATCCTCATAAGAATCAATACGCTTATAAGCTGGATGGCTTTGATGAAGAATGGATTCAATGCGGAACGAGAAATTATGCCAGCTATACAAATCTGGATGGTGGTAAATATACTTTTAATGTACGTGGTACCAATAACGATGCCATTTGGAACAACAGAAGTACATCCGTTGAAATAAATATAACACCTCCTATTTGGAAAAACTGGTGGTTTATATATATCAGTATTTTTCTTGTTGGAACAGTTACTTCCCTTCTTATTTGGAATTGGCAACGCCAAGAACGTGTAAAACGCGAGATGTTAAAATTACAGGTTGATGACCGCACTGAAGACGTCCGGGCAAGTTTGAAGAAACTAAGAAAAACACAACAGGAAGCAAAGAACTTAGCTGCAAAAACACGCCTGCTATACGATATTGGTCAACGTATTAGTAATCAGCTGGATTTGGATACTTTATTAAATAATATTGTTATTAACGCACGCGATACTTTTGATTATTATAATGTTATGCTTCTTTTTAAGGACGATGAACGGAATGGGTTAGTTATCAAGAGTATAGCCGGTGGTTATAAAGATATATATGCAAAGGAACTCATTATTAAAATGGGACAAGGCATAACAGGAAAAGCGGCGCAAAAAAGATCACCTGAACTAAGCAATAATGTATCTGAGAATGTTAATTATTTCAATTTTGAAAGTGATGTAACAAAATCTGAATTGGCCATACCCATTATTAATCAATCCGAATTGATTGGTGTTCTGGATATCCAAAGTGATAAACTCAATGAATTTACTGAATCCGATGTTGAAGTATTTGAAACTTTCTGCTCACAGGTTGCTTCTGCAATAAATAATGCCAACTTATTTGAACAGGTTCAGAATGAATTAAAAGAACGGAAAAAAGCTGAAAAGAAACTCCTTGAATCACGAGATTTATTGATTACTGCCAAGAATGAAACGGATAATATTTTTCAGAATATTGAGGAAGGCTTGTTTCAAATTAATTCTAATGGCGAGATTGGCGGGCAATATTCAAAATCTCTCGAGATGATTTTGGGAGAAGCTAAATTGGCAGGTAAAGTATTAACTGATTTATTAAAAGATAAAATTCCGGAAAAAGTGTATAAAAGTACAACTGAGTATGTCGAATTAATGTTTGATGAAAAAATTGATGAAGAAACCCTGGTTGAATTAAATCCATTGCAGGATATAGAATTAAATATTAAGGATAGTAAGGACAACTGGGTAGATTCCGAATTCTTAATGTTCAAATTTAAACGTTCTTATGATATAAATGGAAAAATATCGGCTTTGATTGTTTCGGTAAATGATGTTTCACAACAGAAGAAATTAGCTCTTCAGCTTGAGAAGACGGAAGCTGAACAAAAGAACCAGGTAGAATGGATGTTCAGCATATTGCACGTTGAACCTGCACTCCTACGCGAATTTATGGAAATATCAAAACGAGAGCTGAATGATGTTGCCCAATTGTTAAAATCAACAAAAAATCCTGAAGATTATCATGATGTAATTAATAAGATACTCCGTGTTATGATCAATTTAAAGGATAGTGCCAGTCTGCTGGATATAAAATTATTTGAAAGAAAAGCACAGAAGTTTGAAGACTCGGTTCAACGATTATTAAAACTAAAAAAGATACAAGGTTCAGATTTTATTTCACTGGTAATCCAGTTAGAAGATATGCGTTCTATTATTCATGAAATCGAAACCCTGATCGAACGTCTGGCAAGTATTCATTCGATCTTTAAATCAAGTAAAAAATCAGTGAATAAAGGCAGCCGAATAAAAGTAACCTAAATCAAAAATAGGTAATATTGTATATAAATTATGGTTTATTGTTTAAAAATCCAAACTGACAAATTAATGAAGAAATGTTTAAAAAAATTTGCTTCAAAGCAGTCTGAATCTATTAAAGTAAATAATAATATGATCGACTATGATAAATGTGTAACTATAACATAATCACCTTTTAAGGAGGATACATGAGTGATAAAGTAAAACTGATGATAGTTGATGATTCGTCAATTATCCGCAAGCTTATTAGGAAATATCTTGATGAGTATAATATGGAGATCGTCGGTGAAGCTTCTGACGGTAAATCCGCAGTTGAACTGTTTAAAGAAAAACGTCCTGACATCGTTACTATGGACATCGTAATGCCTGAAATGGATGGATTAAGTGTCATTGAAGAGATATTGAAAATAGATCCTGAAGTTAAAATAATTGCTGTTACTGCCCTTTCCGATAAGAGTACAGGTATACAGGCAATTAAATTAGGTGCAAAAAGTTTTGTAACAAAACCATTTTCACCTGATAAATTACAAGCTGCATTTGCAAAATTGATATCTAATTAAAATAATAGGAGTATGAATAAATGAAAGAGACCGATCTCCACTTCTTTATAGATAGTACATTAAACTATTTTGATGAAGTGACTGAAGATAAAGCAGTAACAGGCATCCCCTATATTAAAAGTGATGATCCGGTTGTACTTGACTATACCGGCATTATTGGAATCTCAGGTAAGAGAAAAGGAAGTATTTATATTACTGCTTCAGCTGATATGTTGAAACAGATGGGTAAAGTGATTTTGCATACTGATGATTTATCAGATGATGACATAAAAGATTTAATTGGTGAAATTGCTAATACAATTTCAGGAAATGTCAGGACCGCTTACGGCAGTGATTTTATGATCTCGGTTCCTGTTGTGGTTGAAGGTCACGCTCGCGATATTTCGATGCCTGAAGATATGCAGTCGTTTGTTATACCAATTACCTGGAATAATTTCCAATCATTTCTGGTCGTTTGCCTCGAATAGTAACTATTTGGAGGAAAATCAGGGATGATACTGTTTGCATCATTGTGGAACAGGAATAACCTAAGAAATGATAATGGATAAAACGAGTGAAAAAATAGAAATTGAAACTCAGAATTATTCCGATAATTTTGGTTCATCAAGGCATCAATTATTACAAATTTTAGATGCGCTTGATACAGGAATATTTTTTCTGAATTCCGATTTGACTCTGGATGCTTCCCATTCAAAGTTTTTTTCAGATATCTTTGCCCCGGAAAATGTTACACACCGTCCAATTTTGGAGTTACTGGAAAACAAGGTATCTGAAAAAACTTTGGAAGAAGCCCAGGAATATCTCAGTTTTATGTTTATGGAAGAACATGATGAATTGACGATTGCCGATCTGAATCCGCTTAAAAAAATCGAACTCCACCTTTCCGATGAAAACGGCATGTGGAAAGAAATGGAGTAAACGACAAATCCAATGGTTATTGAGCCTTCTGCATATAGAACTTCCATTGTTGAAAGAATTTATAACTGTCATTGAATATGAACTTAATCATATTGACAAATTGTTAAAATCCACACAATCCACTACGGATCATGCGGGTGTTTTTACAAAGATCGCAAAATCGTGTTACCACATTAACAGCACTGCCATCATTCTAGACTTAGATTTTTTTACTAAAGAATCATCTGATTTTAAGGACGAAGTTGATGAGATAAAAAGCAGGGATAATTTATCCGGTCAGGATTTTATCCCTGTAGTTATTCGGTTGGGTAAGATGCAGAAAATGCTCAATGAGATCAAGGACCTGCTTTCTCATATTAAAGGATTAAATAATTCAATACGTACCACCCGTCGTTTTGATGGTGGATTGCTAATCCGGCTTATCGAGAATATTATTAAAAATTTGACTGATTCTACTGATAAAAAGATTCAGCTGAAGTATCATAAATTCAATAATATGTCAATTCCATTTAAATATAAACAGATCGTAAAAGAGTTTCTGATTGTATTAACCCGGTTTGTTATTGAATTTGGTATTGAAAGCAGTGAAAAACGAAAATCTCTGAATGTCAATCCATTTGCTACGATTGAAATTGAATCGAGATTTGAAAAGAAATCATTCGTACTCATATTTAGACATGATGGTAATATTATGCGTATTGAACGCTTGCTTCAGGAATCGGTTAGTGCTGAGATGGAGAAAATGGGACCGCCGGCAACGGTTGAAGAAAGCATGCATCCCGGTATTGATGTAATGCGATTATTTTTCACTCCGGATTTTTCTACATCCGAAAACCTCGGAACGACTGAAGGTATGGAAATTATGAATGACTTTGATGTCGTCAAAAAGAAACTAAAAATGCACGGTGGACGTATCAAAGTTACCTTCACCAGCGAATCCTTCAGCGAATATACCGTTACCTTCCCCTATTTCGTAAAGAAAGAAACCAAATAAGCCTCGTTCCTTTCTTCATAATGCTTAGTAGGTAATCAAAATATTAATTCATTTATTTTAATTTTCTTGTTCTTTATGCATGTCTGGTTCTGTCATAGAATGTTCTTCCATTTCCATCGGTTCTGATTTTGCCTGAGTCATAATCTGATTATATTCTTCCGGACTCAATTGCGGTAATTTCTTCAGAAACGCAACTATATTCCAAATTTTCTGATCAGAATGGGTTCTGCCCCATGCCGGCATTGAGGTCATCATTATGCCGTTCTTAGTTACCCAGAACGCTTCACCTGCATTAAAATCTTCCGGATTGCTTCTTCTATACAAATGCGGTGCCCTGGGTTCAAGCCCTTTAGCGAATTCTGTATCTTCTATACCCGGTGCGCCATGGCAACCCTGGCACATATGAACATAATGTTCGCCACCCTCTCTTATCATATCTTCATTATTTAAATCAGGTGCAGGAAGATCTTCACCTCTGACATCTACAGAGCGATCCATAGTGGTATGTAAAATCCACCTTGTAAAGCCTGAGGACGGTTCAAGGGCGCTGACATTTATAAAGCCGGAATACATTACAATTAAACCAATTAATAGTAGTCCAAATAAAGTTGATACAACAGTTATCAGGATTTTCATATTTCCCCCAGTGTTAATATGTTTGTCATATTCTCTCGTCTTAATTATAGTAAATAATATCCCACTAAAATATTAAATTTCATTATAAAATTTTATATCTTAGTATTTTCCAGCATGGGCATTATCTTTTGGCGTTTCACTTAATTTCTGGATATCCTTAGCATTATTAAGAAATCCTTCCATCGGCTGCATCATCATGGACATATTTTGAAGCATATCTTCTAATCGATCTTTCATTTGAGGATTCTTATTCAGATTTTCATCATGCATTATATTATCCATTTGCTCCAGCATTTGGTTCATATTCTTTAGCATACTATCGGTTCCGTGCATCATATCCTGCCACTCATCTCCATGGTCCATCATCATTCCATGTTGATTTTGATTATGCATCATTCCCATACTACTGCGTTCCGGCATATGCTCTATAAGATTTGCAGACCGGTCCATCATAGAATGCATCTGTTCCAGCATCTTATCCATAGACTGAGCTGTCCAGGCAGGTTCTTTATTGGACATTACGTTATCTCTACCCGAAGTAGCAGCGGCCATATGCTGCTGTGCAAATGCCTGTTTAGCTATGAATAGAAAAAAGGCTAAAACCAATCCAAAGAAAAATATATGATTAAGTTTAAACATGGCTTCCTCCTGTTTTAAGTCTAACTTTTTTGACTTGATCAAATATTAAATGAAAACATGAAGAATTGATGAAAACACTTATATTATATTGAACTTTGAGATATGTATTTATTGTCCTCTTAACCGCAATGCGTTGGATATCACTGATACAGAACTGAAACTCATGGCAGCTGCAGCAATAATCGGACTTAACAAAATACCAAAGAATGGAAACAATATTCCTGCTGCAATGGGTATCCCTAATGAATTATAAACAAATGCAAAAAACAAATTCTGCTTGATATTGCGCATAACCTTATGACTCAATTCTCTGGCTCTTACTATCCCGCTGAGATCGCCCTTAACCAGGGTTATTTCAGCGCTTTGCATTGCGATATCTGTTCCAGTACCCATTGCAATTCCCACATCAGCTTTTTCGAGTGCGGGTGCATCATTTATTCCGTCGCCGGCCATGGCTACTTTTTTACCCTCTTGCTGAAGATCCTCTACCTTTTTGAATTTATCATCCGGCAGACAATCCGCCTGATATCCATCCAGTTTTAATTCCTGAGACACGGCACGGGCAGTAAATTCATTATCACCGGTAAGCATATGAACTTTAATCCCCATTTGTTGTAAGGATTTTATAGCTTTAGCGGATGATTCCTTTATAGTATCAGCTACACTTGCAATACCTTCTATTTGATTTTCGATAATTAAGTATATGACCGTTTGACCTGATGATTGCCAGTTTTTAACTTTTTCTTCCTGTTCCCTTTTCAGAGTGACATTAAAGTCGGATAGTAATCGATTATTTCCAAATCCTATCTTTTTATTGTTATAAACAGCCTGTACTCCTTTTCCTGTAACAGATTCAAATTTATCCATTTTTACTAATTCAATGCCCTTTTCCTTAGCTCCTTTCACTATGGCTTCGGCAATCGGATGTTCACTATAAGCATCAATCGATGCGGCAAGCTGCAGAATTTCTTCGTCAGATTTGTTATTAAAAGATGTATATGATTTTAATGCTGGTTTACCCTCTGTTATGGTGCCGGTTTTATCTATAATCAATGTATCTACTTTGTTCATCTCTTCAATAGCACTTGCATCTTTTACAAGAACACCTGCCTGGGCCATTCGACCTGAACCCACCATAATTGACATCGGTGTAGCCAGTCCCAGTGCACATGGGCAGGCAATAATCATGACGGCAACAGCATTTACAAATGCATAAACTAATGCCGGTGCCGGTCCCAATACCGCCCATATTATAAACGTAAGTATGGCAGTAGCAAGAACAATTTGTACAAAGTATTTTGCGACTATATCTGCTAATTTTTGGATAGGGGCACGTGATCTTCCCGCCTCGTTAACCATTTCTAGTATCTGAGCCAGGAGTGTATCTGATCCAACTTTTTCAGCTTTCATTTCAAATGAGGTCTTACCATTAATGGTACCTCCGGTAACCGGATCATCCTCTGTTTTATCAACGGGAATAGACTCACCGGTAATCATACTTTCATCAATGACTGCTGTCCCGTCTTTAATAGTACCATCTACA
>JARRPN010000066.1:0-7315 GCA_037382875.1 Calditrichaceae bacterium
GTGGCTGGTATAGGCATTATGAATATCATGCTGGTTTCCGTTACGGAACGAACCAGGGAAATCGGTGTGCGAAAAACACTGGGTGCCAGAAAACGGGATATTCTCCGTCAGTTTTTAATCGAAGCGATTATTCTGTGCAATATCGGTGGTATATTCGGCGTACTGATAGGTTTCGGTCTGGGTAATCTCATGGCCATGGTTACAGATTTTAAAGTATCCACCCCTATGGACTGGGCTTTGATTGGTTTGCTATTTTGTACAGCCGTGGGATTAGTCTTCGGATACTGGCCGGCACGTAAAGCTTCGATCCTGAGTCCGATTGAATCTTTGAGGTACGAATAGAGAGGATAAAATACTACCAATCTTATATCTCTTTGCTACAGAAAAATGAAACAAATAAATTAGAAGAATTTATCTTGCTTCAAATTCTATACTGTAATATTTTCTTCAAAAAAGTTATTATAATTTTCAATTAAATAAAATACTTATATTACTTGTTGTGCGCATAAAAGAAATTTATTACTGTTTATCTATAAAGGCGGGAAGTGATAATATCTTTCGGGCCATATCAACCAGGAATGGTATTGCTGGATGGTGGACTAAAAATTTAGATCACACTGGAACAGTTGGAAGTATCTCAACTTTCCGGTTTAGTTCCGGTGCATTCAACAAAATGAAAATCATTAAAGCTGAATCAAATTATATTGAGTGGTTATGTGTAGATGGTCATAAAGAATGGATTGATACACACATTTTGTTTAAACTTTCTAGTGCGGAGAATGGGACAAAGGTCTGCTTTTCTCATTTTGGATTTAATAAACAGACAGAATATGTGGGCGAATGCAGTTTTCACTGGGCTAAATACATGATTAGTCTTCAGCAATTTTGTGAGACTGGTAAGGGTATGCCTAACGAAGGTAAGAAATGATATTTGTGGGCGTCCAAAATAATTAGTAATTATAAGATAATTTTGTATGAAGAAGAATTCTTTCTCAACTGATTTCATAGACCGAGCTTCAGCAGAACGTATAAATACCAATTGGGTTGAAACTCAACTTAAAAACTCAACAACAAAAATCATCCCGGTATGCCAAACAAGAGTATTTTGTAAAGAAGATGCGTATCAACAGCCGGTTTTGCTTTCACTAAAAGATTTCGATAAGTATGTCGATCAACCAGAAGCTTTTATCTTTTTAGGACTTGTAAACAACCAGGCCTATTTTGCTAAAGAAATAAATTCTGCCGAATCAGCTGAAAAGTTATCCAAAATCTACAATGGAAGATTTTTTGATTTCAGGCAAGCAGTACCACTGTTATCGTACGAAGAATATACCTTACAGGCATTGGCTCGTTTTATGATCATCTGGCATTCACGAAATACCTATTGCGGTAAATGCGGCCAAAAAACAGAATTATTGGAAGGAGGTAATGTTCGTATCTGCTCAAACGAAGCTTGTAAAGAAAATTTCTATCCCAGTATGGATCCTGCGGTGATTGTATTGGTAACATCCGGTGATAATTGTCTGCTTGGCCGGCAATCCCCATGGCCTAAAAATATGTATTCCACCATTGCCGGGTTTGTTGAACCCGGTGAGAATTTGGAAGACGCGGTGTATCGTGAAGTTGATGAAGAAACTGGAATTCGAGTTGAGAGCATACAGTATTATTCATCCCAGCCATGGTTGTTCCCGAGCTCGTTGATGCTGGGATTCTATGCTAAAGCAATCAATACCAATATTGATAATACCATAAACGAACTGGACGATTTCCGCTGGTTCACCAGGAAGGAAATTTAAGAGAATCTTGAAAAAGGCACAATGAAAATGCCTATGAAGGTTTCTATAGCTTATAATCTAATAAAAACCTGGTTTGAGCAGGGGGATCTGGGGCAGTTGGATGCCTGAAGTTTTTAGTGAACCATTGTGACATCCAACCATTTTTATTAGTGTAAAGTAGAAAGTATTATGGATCAAAAACTTAAAAAGCCGTTTGCTGTGTCTTTACTAAGATTTTTAATAATTTTTATTGCTGCCAGCGGATTAATGGGTGGACTCAGTTTTGTGATTTCACCGTCCGGAGAATTATTGCAGATACCATTAAGCCTGTTAAATAATACGCCATTTGATAATTATCTAATTCCGGGAATAATTCTTTTAATCTGCATTGGATTATATCCCACGATTGTTTCCTTTGGATTATTTAATCGTAAAGAAAACCCTCTATTAAATTCAGTAAATTTGTATAAGGAAAACCATTGGTCATGGACCGGGTCGGTTTATATTGGTATTATGTTGATAATATGGATGGATGTTCAGGTTATGTTAATTGGGTATAATGCAATAATTCAATTTATCTACGCCATTCTAGGAGTACTAACAGTAATTTGTGCACTCATCCCTTCCGTGAAGAATTTTTATCTTAAAAGGTAATACTCTCAGGATAATAAAATGTCTTTTTGAAAAAGATCTTTAATTTAAAGATGATACAGCAAGTTGAATATAATTTAAGATACATTTTCTGTGATCTTTTCAATAATTATTTTAACATATAATCCATTCTGTCTATTATGAGATGACAAAAAATATACGTTCATTTTCTTTTAAATTAGTCAATCCTTGATTATATTATAGATGAAAATATTTACATAAAGCATTATAACGCATATAAGAATATGTATGCGTTTGTCATGCTAATTCTTTAAATATTAGTTTTTTCCATATGAATTTCCAGTTTTATCATCGATTTTTTACAGGAGCAAAATGTGAAAGCTGTAAAATTATTATCCGCTGCTTTAATTTTCGTTGTATTATATTCCTGCAGTAACTATTCCCTGAAAAAGGATATGCTGCAACCCAATGCTTTAAATGAGTTAACGTATCCAAAGGTTAAAGCCAATCAGACAGTCTACTTTAAAAAAACCTTAATTTATACGGATGATAATAAATTGTTCATTAAACGACATCGCATATTAAAGTTAGGATCCAATTTAAAATCAGCACCGGAAATATTGTATACCTATGATTATTCTCTTGAAAAACTATTAAATTGTGAAGCACGGGTATTACGTAATAATGAAAAAGTAGCTTATTATAAGTTAAAAGATTTTCATACGATGAGTCTCAGTAATGCCAGAATGATTTCTGATGCCAAAGTCCGAATTCTGCCGGTTACTGATGTGCTGAATACAGGAGATGTTGTAGAAATTATCTCGCAACATGAACAAACGTTTCCCGAACTGGGCAATATACTAACACCAGCGGAAGCCGGTACCAATGTTCATAATGCTGAATTTGTTGTCGAATATCCTGTTAGTGATACTATTTATTATAAAACTGTAAACGCACAACTGAAGCCGGATTATCATCACGATGAAACAACTTCACAGATGATATTTAAACTGAATACATATCTCGAACCATTGGACAAAAATTATTTTGATTATAAAAACAAAGAAGCGGCCATTTATGTGAATAAAAAAATCAATCCTGTCAGCGACCAAATTCCAAACTGGAATGAGTTTGGGAATTGGTATTTGAATCTAATAAATGAACGATTGCATGCAACGCCTGAAATTTGTCAACTGGCTGAAGATTTAACAAAAAATCTTTCATCTGATAAGATTAAAATGGATACGATCTTTCAGTATATCCAAAAAAATGTCCGTTATGAGCAGGAATATCTGGAATATGGTGGCATTATACCCAATCCACCTGCAACGATACTTACCAGAAAATATGGTGATTGTAAAGATTACAGCTTAATTATGTACCTTATGGCAAAATGTGTTGGATTAAATCCGGATCTTACACTTTGTTATCGAGGGCGCGGTATTGAATTTTACGATGAATTACCTGTATCTCAGTTTAATCATATGATCTTACATCTTAATAGTGATAGCTCCGATTTTTGGTATGATGGTACTAACCGTACCGGCATATCAGGCATTACAACAGCGGATTTAATTAATCAAAAAGGTCTGGTTATAAAAAAGGATCACACCCAACTTATTAATATAGATGAATCGGATAAAAATCAACTAGCTGTTACCGGTAGTCTATGGCAAAATTCCAAAAGCCTGAATGCCGATCTGCAGATTGTCCTCTCTTCTCAGTATGCCATTAAATTTTTCTATTTGAGTGATTATTTAAATACAGCTGATTTCTATAATTATATGATCGATTGGATACATAATAATCTGGGCTCAAATTTAAATGTAGAGGATCTGTCCTGGCAAAAAGGCAGTAAAGATTTTACTATATATCTCGAAACTGAAATACCGAATTCAATTGTTGAAATAGATGATTATTCTTATTTGAGTCTGAAAAAAATATTTAATCACCTGATACCTGAGAAAATTATTAATCCGGAGGCTGAACCGAGTATTAATTATTATCCTGATTACGGCAGAATATTGATTGACCTTAAATTTCCTGAATATGTAGAATCCGATTCTGTACAAGGTGTGGATGCATTCCATCTTGAATTCAAAAGTCAGTTGCCTCCGGGGCCTTTTGATACTGAAACAAGAAAACTCTTTATCCGACAATATAGAGAAATTTTGGAAGAATATGCTCAGATATACAAACTTAATGTAAGGGGTTGAAAATGATTTTACGTTTCTTACTGATTTCTGTTATTGTTCTTATCAGCTTCAATAGCACAACAGCTGAGGATTTTGTCAGAAATTTACCAAGCGAGGATATGCAAAAATGGTTAACACCTGAACGATTCCAAAATCATGATGCAGTGATAATCCTTAAAGAGCAGAGTTTTTTAATTAATGACAAGGATGTTTTTTATCGTGGTGCAGAATTACGCGGTAAATCTACGATGCGTAACACAATAACTATTGTAAAATTGTTTAATGATGCAGCTGTGAAAAGATATGGCTCTTATGAACATGAATATCACGAATGGTTTGGCGATGAAATTCCTAATGGCATCGAAGTGAAAGTACGAGTATTAAAACCAGATAAATCGATTTGGGTGATGCCGGAAGATAATACTCAAATTATAGTTTCCAGACGAAATAAATCCGGAGATCCAATCACACGGAAAATGATCTTTAAAATACCAAATTTGGCAGTTGGTGATATTTTACAGATCGAAGAGCATTTTACTGAAGTATTTGTCAGATCCTATAGTGGGTTGTTTTTCTATAATGACAAAGATTACATTTTGTTTTCGAATTTGTATTTGACCTTCCCGTTTAAGGAAGATGTCGAATTTTTAAGTTTTCCGGAATCCCGCATCGGTAAACCAACCATACAACAGGTAAGTAAATCCTTTGGTGCCGGTAAAACTTATTTCTGGAGTGTTAAAGATTTAAATCCGATTCCGGATGAACCATATTCGAGACCATTTGCTGAACAATCCATGCTGACGGCATTTGTTGTAAAATCCTCTGATTTTATAAGTCTGGGCGAGTGGCAGAGAACATCGAAAAATTTTTATGAGGATTACTTAGAAGATGATGATATCGATTCTGATGAGATTGAAACACTCGGATTTTCTGAAAGCTATAAAGATTCAATAGTTACCTGGGATACAGTAGATAAATTGTATACGGCTTTAAGAAAAAATATTGTGCTATCCGGTTTTAATTCGCTATATCCGTCAAGTGAAGACATTAGTTCCATATTTGAAACTAAAAAGGGCGATGCCTCTGATGTTGCTTATATCATGTATAAAATTCTGCAGCAATGGAATCAGAATGTAAATATTGTATGGGTGCGCGACCGTCGTGATGGTTTGTTTGAGTACTCTGTGCCATCGCGTTTGTGGTTCGATCGTTGTGCTGTTAAAGTTGTTATCAATGATCATACAAAATATTATGATTTTGATCGTTCAATTCCATATCAGTATGAGTTACCCTGGTTCATAAATCCTATTGATATCCTGACCATTGAAGAAGAAGGATTTAAAAAAGAGCGTATTCAAAAATTTCCAAATATGTATGATAACCGATTTACAGAATTGCATAATCTGACATTTGATGATCAATTTGGTGTTAACGATAGTCTTGTTATTAATTTTACGGGTTCAGCTGCTGAGGATTTCCGTGGAAAGCATTATTCAGATGAAAATGATAAAATCATCTCTGTCGTAAAGAATGATATGGGAAAATTATGTTTAAGTGAATATGATACTGTTGGCGTAAATGACTTTTTCTATAACAAGGATGTCAATATATGCCTCTCGGGAAAGTCAGCGATAAACGTTGATAAAATCGAAGATAAATATGTGTTCTCGGTTAAGAATTATAATCTTGCCGGGTTCTATGAGAAAATGTATACTGTTCTAAGAAGAAGTGATATCGTTTTCCATTCACCTTTTGAAATTGTAATGGAATGGAATGTAAAAATTCCGGAGGGATATACGATTTTGAATGATAATCTGAACAAAAAGCAATTTATATTTACTTCCAATATGTATTCTTATTTAAATTTTACGTTTTAAGAAGATGTATTAATTGTTAATATTATGGTAAATTTTCCTCAAATGTATGTTCCTTACAGCCAGTTTCAGAATATGATTAAATTTTTAAGTGATAATATTAAAACGCTGGAACAGAATATTATTGTAACTAAAATATAAGGGAAATAGATTTTATTTATTGTTTGTAGTTAGAATTGAATTACCGGGATTTTATTAAAAGGAAAAAGAAATAGTATGGATAGGATAAAGACAGTTGCTGAGCACTGGTTAACAGTTTCAGGTGATCATATCGTTAACGGTAAAGGGGATACTGTTTGTCTGCGCGGCTTCGGTCTTGGCGGCATGCTGCACATGGAAAATTTCATCCACGGATATCCGGCTAATGAAGAAGCGGTAAGGGAAGGATTGCAACAGGTGCTGGGGGAGAAAAAGTACAATCTTTTCTTTAATCGATTTTATGAGAACTATTTTATCGAAGCCGATGCGAAATTTATAAAAAATATGGGACTCAATCTGGTACGCATACCCATTCATTATCGTCTTTTTGAAGATGATATGAATCCCCGGGTGATCAAAGAAGATGCCTTTAAACACCTTGACCGTGTGATTAACATGTGCGCCGAATATCAACTTTATACCATCATTGATCTGCATGCCCTGCCGGGATTCCAGAACCAGCACTGGCATAGCGATAATCCAACCCATAAAGCCCTGTTCTGGAAACATAAAGATTTTCAGGATCGGGTAGTGCGCCTGTGGGAAGTTATAGCTGCACGCTATAAAGATGAATCCTGGATTGCCGGTTATGATCTGATCAACGAACCGGCTGAGCCTGTGGGTGAAAAAGTTTTCCAGTATTACAAACGTCTGCGTGATG
>JARRPN010000067.1:0-7299 GCA_037382875.1 Calditrichaceae bacterium
GCTTCTTTCAATTTTTAAATCCAAATGAATATAGGTAATTGAGTCTTCTACCATAACTAAAGGGGTTACATCTACAATTGATCCAGTCGAAAAGAATTGTGTAATGGTATTCCCGGAAAAATCTTTTGTTGTATAGGCTATATCACTACCTACCTGAATCCTTCCTTTTACACCGGATCGGACACTTACCTGTGGATTTGCTACGATTTCTCCAACCTGTTCTGATTCATAAGCCCTGAATGTTGCAAGTATATCACCAAACTCTAAATTTGGTGATATTGTTGCCTCAAATAGAGTTTGTTTATCATTAGCAGCAGATAAATTAGCTGTAACATCAGGATCTCCATTAACAGCCGGATCTCCAGTCCTAAAAAAATCCCAGTTAAAACCATATTGTCTTAATTTTGATCCGTCTGCTTCAAAAAATATTGCTGATATAACAACTTCACGGCTATTAACTGTAATGGCATCCGGTGGCAATTCCTTCTTTTCTTTAGCATCAGCAGGAACAATTATTTTAATATAATCAGGTCGTTCTTCGTACCATAAATTATGTGTACGTAAAATAAGTTCAAGAGCATCCATCCAATACATTTTATCAATATCAACATCGATAGGGCCACTTAATTTTAAGTCGGTAATAATAATCTTACCAAGATATTTTTTACTCAATTCATACAGTATGGGAATGGTTTGTTCAAAAGTCATCGACCGCGATAAGGATATTATTTCTTCTGCTGATCTGGGATATGCCTGGCGAAACTCTCGAGTCATTCTGCTTTGCGAATAAATAGCAGAAATTGAAATAATTAAGATTAATAGAATTTTTGTTATTGATTTCATCCTTCGACATTTCCTCTTACTTTTTCTGAGACATTCCCTTTTACACTATTTTTTTGATCTTCTTCACTTCCAAACCTCAGTTCTAATATAAAATCTTCGACAATTCCGCCTTTATCTAAAGTAAAAATCACTCTATTATTTGCTTCATCGATCTTTTTTACGTAGCCAAGATAAATTTCATCCCCTTCATGAATAAAATGCGTATTCCGATTATGATCAACAACAATGGCCTGATTTGCCATAACTGCTTTTAATTCTGCCCGCTCCACTTCAAGAAGTTCATAAAAGTTTGGTGGTAAATCTTTTTTAATATATGGGTAAAACGGATTTTTTGCCGATGCAAATCTAACATCATCAAGAGTCTTTTTAATAGGTGGTAAATCCTGTCCTTTAGCGAATAATGCCAAAATAACCATCTCATAAGTTACAACCAGGTCCTGTGTTTGTGTTTCCATATCGATTGTTTCTACTCCCCTCATTACCAACTTATCAATTTTATACATTTTAGGACCGCCCTCGAGATAAGAAACAAATTTATATATAGTACTAAAAGTGCCCTCACCTTTTACATTGTACGTGTGTTGTGCATATTTTTTCTTTTTTTGTGTACCCATAAATACCATATCAAACTTTAAAAATCCCGAGTATGTAAGAAGTTTATTTAAATATGTATATGTTTGTGCAGGAGTGACTTCAGGTACAACTTGTTTATCAACAAGTGCAAGCTTTATTTCTTCATACTCTATCTTTTCTTGAGCTTCTGCTAGTTGAGTAGCTACAAATTCCAATGCCTGAATTTGTGTCTGTAGATCAGCAATTTGTTTATCAAGAGCTTCAATTTGCTTAGGGTATTTAGAGAATACATAATATGAGCCAACCGATACAATTATTATGAAAATGATGGACAAGGTAATTATATTACGAATTTGATAACTTATTTGAAAATTAAACAGTTTCACTTTTTTATCTCAACTTTCTTTTAAAATCAGAGGCTTTTTGGGCCAACGGTTCATTGGGATAATAATTAATAACCTGATTCATATAAAATTCTGAAGTTTTATAATCACCTTTTGCTGCATATGCTCGCCCAATCATGTATAAAGCTGAACTTTTTTTAGCCGATTGACCTCTTGCAACATATTTTAAATTATCAAGGGCCTTGTCATAATCTTTAATTCCGAAATAACTTTCCCCTTTCCAGTAATAGCAATTCACAACTAGTTTGGAATTAAATCCGCTTTCAATTAATTCTGTAAAAATATTAATTGCACCTTTGTAATTATAATCGTTAAACATTTCTCTTGCTTGTTCATATTTAGCTTGGAATTCTTGTTCATTTTTTATTTTGACTGTTGAATTTCTATTGCCTGCAGGCTTACTGGCAACTACTTTTGTAGTTTTACTGGCGACTACTTTTTTATTTTGAACTACGGATTTCTTTCCCGTCACTGTATTAGGTTTACTTTCCGATTTTTTAGTTATTGCTGGTTTTGTTTCAATCGGTTTCGGTTTATTCGCCAAAGCCTTTTTTGCCTTTTCTTGCTTTGCTTTTTCTCTTTGTTTTTCTTTTGCAGCCATTCTTCTTTTCACTTCCGCATCAATAACTTCCTGTTTGGCATATTTATCTTTATAAGGAATCGTACATGTTATTTGAAAATGATATACTGTTTTTTCACGAATTTCTGATGTTTCCACCATTTTTAATATAGTTGCGCCTATCGATTCTGAGAAACCCGCAATACGCGTACGGTACAACGAATACCCCTTTATCTCTACAGCTTTACCTTTATGTGAAATCTCCGAAATCCATATACCGCCATAATACTTTGCTTTACTGGAAATTGTAGATAAAAACTGGCCATAATTTTTTGTTCTTGATAGCATTGAATCCAAAACACTGTAAGTTTTTTTAAAGTTATCAAGCTTTTCATTGGCTTTAGTTAGTTGTTGATCCAAAGACTGCAAATATTCAAGTTCTTGCTGTTTCATGGTAATATCACTCTTTTTCGTAGTTATTTCATGTTTTAAACTTGAAATTTGCCACGAAAAGTACCATGTCAACAGAAAAATTACTGCAATTATAGCCCAGCCACTGATACCTAGTTTTAGAATCTTTTGTCTTTCTCTTAGTTTGGGTGGCGTTAAATCAATGTCTATAAGGCGTTCATTTTTCTTGTCCAATATGCGCCAGGCTGCGCTAATAGGAATTGCAAAAGGAGCTAAATTATCGCTGCTATATTTTTCTGTATCATATACAACCAAATTATTTAGCTGTATATCTTCTACTTTTTTCTGCGTTTCACTGGGGAACATACTCGACATGTAGGCTTTAACTCCCATATCCCCAGCTTGCCCTGTGGTAAAAACCCGATCGATTTGTTGCAGGTTTAAACTATCCTGCTCCAGCATAATTTTGTTATAAATAGTCTCAAAAACCAGGATTGAATCGGTGCCTTCATTGACAATGGGAGAAATATGCAGTAATTGGTTACCCTGCATAAAAATTAAACGAGAGTGATCTTCACCGACATAAATTATAACGGTAATTTCTTCATCTCCCAGATCATAGTTGAGATTTATCAGATTAACGATTGAGACAACATCACTCTCTATAAATGCTATATGCGGCAGATGTTTAGAAAATTGAGTTTCATAATCATTGGTAATTGTTTTAAAATCGGATACGACATCGCTGGCAACCGTAATTAATTCCCCGGCTGCAGATTTGATTATACCTACACCATCAGGAATACGTACACCGAAATCACTTTGAGCCGCTGATAATTCCTGAATTACTTTTTGTTGAAGCTTCGCTCCGGTCAATCCCCAATCGGAGTAAAAGTTAGTATAATATACTTTGGGTTCCTGAAATGTGAATGCTAATTCTGAAGAGCCGGGTGTACGATTAACTATTCTATAGAGCAGTTGAGGATAGTTTTTAAATGAATCGTCTTTTAAACCGCCCAGAAGCATATCATCAGGACTTCCCTGACCCGAGCCGGATACAACATCTTGCTGTAAACCTGCTAAAGCATCATCATCCAGTTTAAAATCATCATCCATGCTAAGCTGCAGATCATCATCGCTCAGCTGCAGATCTTCGGGTTTTGGTTGATTTTTTTCCTGCATTGCCGCTTCTTTTTCGAGAAGCTCTTCAGCAGATTCTCCCCCATCATAAGTAGTTTCATCATCCAGGTCTTTTAATTCATGAATATCTAATATCTCAGTATTAACTACCGAAACCTGGTCATCTTCCCTGACTAGTGTGGCAACATACAGATTTTCTCCGTCTTCATAAATGCCAACTGCGTATTTACTTTTGCGAGCCAATTTATTCCCTTACTTATCTTGCCTGTTTAGACATTTTTAATATCTGTTCTATTCTACGTTTATTATTCGCAAAACTAAGGGCTGTATTTAATGAAATCTTTTTTTCCATAAATAATTTGACCAAATCCTGTTCAATCGTCCGCATCCCATCTTTAATACTTTGACTAATCATTTGGTAAATTTCACCAATATTATTATTTAATATGGCCGAACGTACGGATGGGGTCATTAAAAGTATTTCTTTAGCCAACACACGACCACCAGCTATTGTAGGTACAAGTTTTTGAGAGATAACACAACGCAACGTGTCTGCCAGACGATTTCTTACACGTTCCTGTTCACCAGTCGGTACTTCACCGACGATACGATCAATACTTTCAACAGCTGATGAGGTATGCAAGGTAGAAAATACTTTATGACCACTATCGGCAACTTCCAGTGCAGACATAATCGTTTCAGGATCTCTCATCTCACCAATCATGATAATGTCCGGATCCTGCCGCAATGCTTCAACCGTTCCACTTTTAAAACTGGCCGTATCACGTCCAACTTCACGATGTCTTACCAGACATTTTTTAGAATCATGCACAAATTCAATTGGTGAGGCAATGATAACAATATGACCTTCAGCTGTACGATTATTCATATCGACTACTGAATCCAATGTTGTACTTTTTCCGGAACCTGTTATTCCTGTACATAATACAACACCTTCTTTGGTGTGATTAAGGCTTAACATTTTAACGACATTTTTATGAAAATTGTACGTCTCAAACGGAAAAATTTTAGTGTTGATTGCACGCATATTTAAAGCAAGACAGTTGGTCTCAAAATATGCATCGGCACGATATCTTTGTGAATCACCCTGTTTGCTTCTATAATTATACGAAAAATCCAGATTCCTGCTTTTATATAATGCCTTTTTCTGATTTTCCATTAAAAGACTTTGAATAAGAATATCCATTTCCACATTACTAAACTTACCCATAACTTCCACGGGCTTTTTTGCACCATGGACACGAAGCCAGACATACCCTTTCGAACCCCATCCACCTAAATCAATATCTGAAGCTTCTTTTTCCCGCATAACCTGTAAGAATGAATTATAGTAATCCTGAAGAGCTATAATCTTATCATCCGATAATTCTTTGAGCAGGCGCATGCCAATATACTCCTGCCGATCCACACCACTCATGGATCTGGGTATTTTCCCAGCAAGTTCTTTAAGTAATTCTCTTGTTGCATTACTCTTGGTTGGTTGCGGCGATGGCACTTCTGGCGGTGCAGGTTTGTTTGCCACTTGTAATACTTCTGCCATATATCTCCCGATCAAATCCTTTTTATATTTAAAATCCCGGACTACTTATTTAAATTTAAGTAACTCCGGGACAATTTTAACTTATCGACAATCAAGTCGATATACATTTGGATGTTACTATTTATGCTTTTCTAAGATCAATCGAAAGGGAACAAAATTGCTTATTTTTTTCTAACTTCCTTTCGATCATATCTTCGGCATAAATAAAAAAATATTAAGCTATTCCCACCAATAAACTAAAGATAATCCACTACCGGATAATGTCGGATAACCAGGTGGATATATGTAGTTTACATTCGGATCTTCTTTATAGTCCGGATCAAATCGTTTATCGTGATAATAATTTTTTTGAAAACCATTTACTATAACCTTTGTAGTCGGATTGAATTTACCCACTGCTCCTCTTTTTTTCTGAGCAATACTACCATATATAGTTAATGATCCTGCTTTAGGCCTGGAAGATGGATCCTCCGCCTGGAATGATCCATCAACTGCACAGATACCAGCCTGGATAACACAATCGCTATTATTGGCCGTATTATTAGTAACAAATATATCATCTCTTGATATCAAGCCAAGTGCATCGTCAGACATTGGATTTGTCATTGGATTATCAGCCATTACAACATCATCATCAATATATATATCTTCAGATAGTATGGAAAGTTGTCCATTTAAGGTACCTTTCACCCTGGTTTCACCCGTGTTCCAAATAACCCCTGTAGGGGCTATATCAGTTAGAAGAACTGTATCCGTAACGCCACCAGTTGTGCGGCCAACTCGTCCATCAGCTAAAAAATCCAATTCTAAATCCTGATCATATAAACATTTTGTATTAACGGAAGCCCCGCCATTACCAGAGGTTGCCATGGTTTCCAATTTAGACATATTGGTTGGCATGGGTACTTTGTCAATTTTTTCATATCCCCCATTAAATATCGCTGAACTCGTCTTAACACTTGGATTTATGCCAAGACTGGACGTTAACTTCTTCATAAATACCGGTGAACCCTTAGTATGAATCATACTGTTGGAATGCATTCTTCCCCAGCATGTATCTCCGGTTATCCAGAACACACCGTTTTCATCATCGGACCACCAGCCATATTGCGACATTGAAACTTCGTTTGTAAAAAGCGCCACCACTGAATCCTGGGCGCGTCTGAATTTACTATTATCATACTCATCAATAACCCAGCCACTGCTCACAACGGATGTTCTAACAGAATCGCCTCCTGACAGTTGTTTAATCTTAACCAACGATGTACAATTATGTGAATAAATAAAGTATGTTTTATCGGTGGATCCGGAATTTAAAACATCATTTAAAGCATAGTTCATTGCGGATTGTGAGGCTGCTGAAATCTTTGTCTTTATATACTGTCTGTTGAAATTATCGGTAGTCGACAGTACTGATCTATTAAGTCTTAACTGGTAGAGTGAGAAAATAATTACCGCTCCCATCACCATAATTAAGGCGCCTTTACCAAACATGGCCAAACTCCTATCTGTCTAAATTTTTTGAGACTAAACGTGTTTGCCGCCAGTAAGAAGGCCGCAATAGTCTGCGTAATTCCCTGTCTCTGTACGATTTTCCCTGTGTTGTATCAACAATGCTTTCAACATATTCTTTACTTAGTATAATTCTTGGATCAAATGCAGTTAATGTCAACTCTACAATCACCATTTGAGCAGGATTATTAGTATCATTTTCATACTTATCCAGGTATCTGAAAACATCATCATTTGCAACAACACCTATCATACTGGTATTGGTTGCTTCCTGTGAAACAACTGCCCTACGAATA
>JARRPN010000068.1:0-7869 GCA_037382875.1 Calditrichaceae bacterium
CAACTGCAAAAATTATTGAATCAGATTATGGTATTTCTATTGCTAACAAACGTATTTCTGTTACACCAATCTCTTTGATTGCGGATATTTTTCATATAGAAGATTTTATTGAAATCGCCCAAACGCTGGATAAAGCTGCTCATGAGCTGGGTATTGATTTTCTTGGCGGATTTTCTGCCCTCGTTCAAAAAGGTGCGACATCCGGTGAACAGAATATGATTTATGCTATCCCTGAGGCATTGGCAAATACACAGCATATTTGTTCTTCTGTTAATGTGGCTACGACTAAAGCTGGTATAAATATGGATGCAGTAAAGCTGATGGGTGAAGTGGTTAAGCAAACCGCACAGTTAACTGCAGATAAGGATGCTATAGGTTGCGCAAAACTGGTTGTGTTTGCAAATGTACCAGAAGATAATCCATTTGTTGCAGGTGCTTTCCACGGGGTATCCGAACCGGATGCAGTTATCAATGTAGGAATTAGTGGTCCGGGAGTTATTCTGCGTACAATTAAAGAAATGCCGGATTCACTTGATATTAGTACACTAAGTGATCAAATCAGACGAATGGCATTTAAAATTACTCGTGCAGGAGAATATATCGGTAAAAAAGTCGCTGAGATGCAGAATGTAGAATTTGGAATCGTCGATATTTCCCGGGTGACAGCGTTGCCGATATTCTTAAAGCTATTGGACTAGAAGATGTGGGGGCTGCCGGATCCACTGCCGCTCTGGCTCTGTTGAACGATTCCGTGAAACGTGGAGGCATGATGGCTTCATCCTTTGTAGGGGGGATGAGCGGAGCTTTTATACCGGTTTCAGAAGACGAAGGAATGATTCGGGCTGCTGAAAAAGGAAATATAAATATAGAAAAACTGGAGGCTATGACCAGTGTATGCAGTGTCGGTTTGGATATGATTGCTATTCCCGGAAAAACATCCGCAGAAGTCATATCGGGAATTATAGCAGATGAATGTGCCATTGGGATTTCCAATAATAAAACAACAGCTGTTCGTATTATTCCTGTTCCTGGGAAGGATGTTGGTGATTCTGTTGATTATGGCGGTTTGCTGGGCATGGCACCGATTATGGGTTGTTCACAGTTGAGTAATAATATATTTATCGATCGGGGTGGCCGATTTCCGGCTCCAGTTAAGGGAATTAATAATTAAGCCGAAATTTTTTCATCATGAATCAAGCAAAAAAACAAAAAATAAATATTAGTATTGCTCAAACCGATGCTGTTATGGGTGATATTGATAAAAATATTTCTCTGCATATTAAAGAAATTGAAAAAGCGGTTGCCAAGAATGCTGATATTATATTATTTCCTGAATTATCGATAACGGGATACTCATTAAAAGATGCCGTTTATGATGTGGCTCTTACCGATAAGGATACGAAATTGGATCCAATTAGAAATTTAAGCGAAAAGATTTCTATCATATTCGGAATGGCCGAGCTGGATAAACGGTTTGAAATATATAACACGATGATGTTCTTTGAAGACAAGGAACTTAAATCAAAGCATCGGAAAGTCTATTTACCAAATTATGGACTGTTTGAAGAAAAACGATATTTTTCTGAAGGGAATCGATTTAGGGCTTTTAATTCAAAATTTGGTCGTTTTGGAATGCTGATTTGCGAGGATATGTGGCATCCCACATCAGGAGTGATTCTGGCACAGGATGGAGCATCGGTTATTTTTGTAGCTGCTGCCGGTATTGCAAGGGGTATTGACGAAGATGTCAAGCCGGAAAATGTACGTGTATGGGAGGCTATCAATCGTTCGCTGGCGATCAGTACAACATCGTTTCTCGTGTTTGCAAACCGCATTGGAGTTGAGGATGGATTAATGTTTTGGGGCGGATCTGAAGTGATCGATCCTTCGGGAAATACTGTGACCAAAGCTGGGTATCACAAAGAAGAACAGATAGCAGCATCCATTGATATGTTGAAACTTAAACACGCACGAATTAACACAACGCTTTTGGGTGATGAAAAATTAGATATTGTTATTGAAGAGTTAACTAGAATTAAACAAATTAGAAAAGACTATTAAATGGAAAAAGTTTATATTCTCGGTGCACCAAATAATTATATTGATAATCTTATTAAAGACTTAAAAAGTGTCTCTGTCAATACTGATCTGGCAAATAGTTTGTTTGAACTGAAGAAAAAGGCAGAAAGCAGTAAGCCATCTGTTATTTTGGTTGCAGATAATCTTAAAGAGAAGAAAGTAGATGAACTCTTACTTAGTCTGCGAGAAGATGAGTTTACCGCTGAACTTCCAATTATTGGGATGACGACCACGGAAGAATTTACTGAGTCCACTTTATCCTTTTTAAATAATGGTGCCGTAGATGTTGTGCATCTTCCAGCTGAAATTGAAGAAACTTATGCTCGTATTAAACTTCGCATACATGAATCTTCATTTCAAAACACCCTAACATCCAGTAAATACTTTTTTTCAGAAGCTCAGGAGAAAGAACAGGGAAAACGTAACGGATATTTTCATTTTTATGATCACCGCCGTATCAAGGTAGGTGAAATCGCTGTTAAGGATGGCATGGTTGTATCAGCAACGTATGGTGATACAATAAAAGAGGATGCATTCCTGCAATTAGCCTGTAATCCGAATTTAAATTTTAGGTTTTCTGATAAAGCGGATGTTAAGGCAGAAAAAATTAAAGCAAGTATTACGAGTTTGCTACTGGAAGCCTCAAAATTTAATGATGAAATTAAAAAACAGGATAGCCGGACGGGTGACAAATTAAAATGTTTGATAATAGATAATAGCCGTATTGCACGTCTTTTGGCAAGCCGGATATTGAAGCAGTTACAGGTCGATAGTAAAGTAGTTGGATCGGATGAATTTACAATTCGGCTGGTTACACAATATACACCGAATTTTCTTATCATTGATTATGGACAAGCTGAAAAAGTTCTAGATATGATATGGCAAACTGGTCATTCGCAGGATGATGTGCCGGTTATAATTTATTGCGATGAAGACATAAAAAACCTAAATTTCAGCCGGCTTGGTAAACATACTATCGAAGCAGTAATACATAAAGATAAAGTGCAACAAAATATGCCGGAGATTCTCTCAAAAATGTTTAATTTTGCGACGGAAAAATAACTGGAGGAAGAATGAATCTTAAAGATATTCGACAGATTATAAAAATAGTAGAATCATCAAATATAAGTGAGTTTGAGCTTGAAGAAGGCGGTACAAAGGTTAAGATACTGAAAAATTCAGGTGCAAATGTCGTTCCGGTAAGCGATGTTCAGGTAGTTACTACCCCAACTTCTCAACCTGTGCAAACACCTGTAACTACTCCCGTTGTTGAAAGTACGCCTGCGGCTCCGGCAGCTGAAAAAGAAAGCGAAATTAATGATAATATGGCTGAAGTACTTTCCCCTATGGTCGGAACATTCTATAGAGCACCATCACCGGATGCTGATCCCTATGTGGAAATTGGGCAAAATGTATCCATTGGGCAGACTCTCTGTATTGTAGAGGCAATGAAACTGATGAACGAAATTGAAGCTGAGATAGGTGGAAAAATTGTAAAGATATTAGTTGATAATGCCCAGCCGGTTGAATATAACCAACCATTATTCATAATTGAAAAATCCTAGCTTATAATGGTTAACAAATTAAGAACTCTTAAAATTATTCTAATCGAATGTCTGTAAATAATCTTCCAAATATATTTTTGGAATTTAACTGTTACAGAGTTTATTATTGATCTTGTTCCTGGTTGCTAAAGAATTTGAGAATTGATGGGAGGCTGTTTGTTTAGTAAAATCCTGATTGCAAATAGAGGTGAAATTGCTTTACGTATTATTCGTGCCTGTAAAGAATTAGGTGTCGAAACAGTTGCTGTGCATTCTGAAGCGGATACGGATTCTTTACATGTTCGTTTTGCAGATGAGGCCATATGTATCGGTCCAGCGCAGAGTGCCCAGAGTTATTTAAATACAGTACGAATTTTGACAGCAGCGGATATTTCCGGTGCCGAGGCTATCCATCCGGGTTATGGATTTTTAGCTGAAAACGCTGAATTTGCCGAAATGTGTACGTCAAACGGTATTAAGTTCATCGGTCCAGAGGCAGAAACAATCCGTATGATGGGTAATAAATCCAAAGCCAAAGAGTTAATGATAAAAGCAGGAGTGCCAGTAGTACCGGGAAGCGATGGTATTCTAAAAAGTATTGATCACGGTAGAAAACTACTGGAAGAAATTGGTTTCCCAGTAATACTGAAAGCTGTTTCCGGTGGCGGTGGGCGTGGAATGCGTATTGTGAATTCGATGGAAGAGTTTGAAGGAAATTATCAGATGGCCCAGGCAGAAGCTCAGGGTGCATTTGGTGATCCTAATTTATATCTGGAAAAATATATCGAAAATCCACGACATATTGAAGTTCAGATTATGGCTGATCAAAAAGGGAATTGTGTTCATCTTGGTGAACGTGAATGCAGTATTCAACGACGTCATCAAAAATTAATAGAGGAAGCTCCCTCAGTGGCTGTAACCAGTGAGATGCGTGCACATATCGGTGAAATAGCAGTTAACGGTGCTTTGGGCGTTAAATATGAAGGGGCTGGAACTATTGAATTTTTATTGGATAAAGACGGTAACTTTTACTTTATGGAAATGAATACCAGAATTCAGGTTGAGCATCCTGTTACGGAAATGGTTTATAATCGTGATTTATTAAAAGACCAAATCCGTGTTGCAGCCGGTGAACCGCTAGGCTATAAACAGAACGATATTAAATTAAACGGTCATGCTATTGAATGCCGAATCAATGCAGAAGACTGGTTACGTAATTTTATGCCTAATCCGGGTGATATTACCAGCTTTCATTTACCGGGCGGTCCGGGAATTCGAGTCGATTCTCATGCATATCAACGGTATCGTATTCCACCTTATTATGATTCACTGGTCGCTAAATTGATTGCCTATGGAAAAAATCGAGAGGAAGCGATATTAAGACTATCGAGGGCGCTGGATGAGTTTATCATTGAGGGTGTTCAAACGACAATACCATTTCATCAAAAACTTATTCAGCGAAAAGAATTTATTAAAGGTGATTTTGATACGGGATTTCTTGATCGTATTTCACTAATAGATGATTAAAATTTTTGATTTGGAGGAGCAATGAATATACCATCTGAGTTAAAGTACACTAAAGATCATGAATGGGTTAAGGTTGAAGGCGATACAGCTATAGTTGGAATTACTGATTATGCTCAGAGTGAATTAGGCGATGTAGTGTATGTAGAATTGCCTGAAGATGGTGCAGAAGTATCCATGAATGAAACCTTTGGTTCCATTGAAGCAGTTAAAGCGGTGGCTGATTTGTTTAGTCCTGTTTCGGGTGAAGTAATTGAAATAAATGAATCCATTCAGGATGAACCCGAAAAAGTAAATCAGGATGCTTACGGAGATGGTTGGATGGTTAAGATCAGGCTTTCAAATCCGGATGAATTATCTCAACTAATGGATGCATCAGCTTACGAAAAACATATTTCTTAAAGAGAGCTGTTTTACTATGTTAGCTGTCATCTGATTTTTCTATAGTACTGGGAAGAATTCAATTCGAATAAACAGACATTTATGGATTCTAATACAGATACCTCTATTCTGAAATTCGTTGTGAATTAGTACTTAATATGTTATATTATTGATACGCATTATTCTAACTGGTAACAACTTTATACCCAGCAAATTAAACAGGTGATTAAATGCCAAAAGTTCTGATTGCCGATGACAATGCAGAGATGCTTGAAACATTGGAACAGATTTTTACATTTTATCAATTCGATGTTGTAAAAGCGAATGATGGTAAAGAAGCGCTTGAAGCTGTAGACAAACAAATACCAGATCTGGTTGTACTGGATGGTATGATGCCTGTTATGGATGGTTTTGAAGCTTGTAAAGCCTTAAAGGGGAGATCGAAGACGAAAGATATTCCAGTTGTTTTTTTAACAGCGAATTATATCGATGTAAAGGACAGAATTACCGGATTTGAGTTGGGTGCTGATGATTACATTTTAAAACCGTTTAATTCTAAAGAGCTTGTTACGCGCTGTAAAAAAATTCTTCAGCGCCACAATATGATGAGCATGCTGCGTAATAAAAACGAAGAACTGAATACTAAAAATAAAAAAATTGAAGATGAATTGGCTAATCTACTGGAACGATCAAAAGTAAATGATGATACGACCTTTATTGATAATGTAACCGGATTATATAATTTTAGTTTTTTTCAAAAACGTTTAAAAGAGGAGTTTTTAAGAGCAAAACGTCATGAAAATGAGTTATCGATAGTAATTGTTGGATTTAGAAATCTGGAAAAAATTAGTGAAGTGTTTGGTCATCAGATTGGTAATTATATCATTATGAAAATGGCCAATTCATTACTAAACAAGACCAGGGCATCCGATGTATTAGCCAGGTCTGATAATGATCGATTTTATATCATTTTGCCTCAGACTGATGCACAAGGGTGTTATTTTGAAGCTGAACGTATTCGTGTCACGTTGAGCAACGTAGATTATTTTGATGAAGACTTGATTGAGACGATTAAATATCCAAAAAGAAAGATCAGCGATTTTCAAAATATCGGCATAAATCTGGGAGCTGCTTCATACCCTATTGAAGGAGAACTGGTCCGGGAAGAATACGACCTGTTGAATTATGCAGAAGAGGCATTTAAAAAATCGCGTGCAACAGGAGATGATATCACGATTGCTTATGGTGTTTTAGAGAGTTGATTAAATTAATCTGTTAAATATGATATATTAAGGATTGTGGAGTTTTGATGGCCGGAAAAATATTAATAGTTGATGATAATCCGAATGTATTGCGATTATTAAATATCAGCCTGTCCAAGGCCTCGGCGGGATATGAAATTATTGAAGCGGAAAATGGAGAAGTTGCTTTTGATCTTGCAAATAAGGAAAAACCTGATCTGATTATTTCGGATATAATGATGCCTCAGATGGATGGGATTGAATTGTGTTGGATGATTCGTGAAAATTCAAAAATTCCACTGGTGCCGTTTATCTTTTTAACTTCATTTGAAGATGCAGAAATGGAGATACGGGGATTTCGTGCCGGAGCTGATGAATATTTGAATAAACCAATCGATCGGAAGGAATTATTACAGAGAGTGGAGGATCTCCTTGCTCGGACAAATAACCTTAAAGATATGGGTACTAAAAGTGATGAGCAGAAAGGTTTTTCTGGTAATCTAAATGAATTGTCTATCGTTGAATTGGTTCAAATGCTTAATCTGAATAAAAAGACGGGAATTTTGGAGATTAATTCGGCTGTAAAAGGAAATATTTATTTAAAGGATGGCCAGCTTTTTGCTGCGGAAGCAAACGATAAAAAAGGTGAACAGGCGGTTTATGATCTTGTATCGGAAAATGTTGGTACATTCAATTTTCAGATAACAGACTATGATACTGAACGGAATGTTGAAAATTCCACGATGAATGTAATTATGGAAGCTTGCCGGATAATGGATGAAAAACAACACGATAAAGAAGAGTAGATATTTCATTTAGTTTTAACTGTATTTGGTTATTAAGATAGAATCTAAACAAAATTCGTTATCTCTTTCCTGGCATCAGAACTTTCCAAGTAAAATATGGTATAATGTGTGGTTGTTCCTGACTGATTAAATTTGTCAATTTAAATAGGATATCAAATGCCTAAAACAATGTCAAAAGAAGTCATCATTATTGGGGGAGGCCCAGCGGGATTAAAATGTGCTGAAGAAGCACAGAGACATGATATCGATTACCTGGCCTTTGAACGTGGTGAGGTTGGACAGGCATGGAAGACC
>JARRPN010000069.1:0-7219 GCA_037382875.1 Calditrichaceae bacterium
AATTTTCAAACTTTATTTTTATTTGTTTAATCACATTCGTTTTTTGTTTTACAGGGTGTAAAACAGAAATAAAACAAAATCAAAAACCAGTTGTTAAAATCACCTCTGGCGTTATATCTGGTAGTTTTAACAATAACGTATATGCTTTTAAGGGGATACCCTACGCCAAGGCTGAAAGATTTATGCCGCCCCAGGATCCTGATGCCTGGGACGGAATTCGTGAATGTAAGGACTTTGGGCCGGTAGCCAGACAAATAGTGCCCTGGTATCCCGATTCCATTCAAAACGAAAAAGAACTGTTTAGCGTAAATGTTTGGACGCAGGGAATTATGGATGGCAAAAAGCGTCCGGTAATGCTCTGGCTGCATGGCGGCGGGTTCCATGTTGGCGCCAGTAACGATCCTATGACCTATGGGGAAGCTTTAGCAAAAAAAGGGGATATTGTTATGGTATCGGTAAATCACCGGTTGAACATTCTTGGTTTTCTTGATTTGTCGGCATGTGGCGAAAAGTATGCACAATCGGCAAATGTGGGTATGCTCGACATTGTGAAAGCCCTTGACTGGATCCAAAAAAACATTGAGAAGTTTGGGGGCAACCCTTCCGATGTAACCATTGTGGGCGAATCGGGAGGCGGCGGAAAAGTTGGCACACTCATGTGTATGCCAGCGGCAAAAGGTTTGTTTCAAAAGGCAATTATTCAGAGTGGAACCTTGCTAAATACTATGACTAAAGAGAAATCACAAGCCCTGGGGTTAGCAGTACTTGAAAATTTAGGTCTAACTCCAGACAATGTAGAAAAACTGGACACGATCCCTTACATGGATCTTGTAAAAGCAGGAAATGATGCAATAGCAAAAATTTCTGGCCCAAGAAAACCAGGATCGCCTACAATGTTTGGCTTTGCGCCTTCTGCCGATGGCGTTGTTTTGCTTCAGCAACCTTTCAGTCCCGGATTTGCGGGCATTTCTAAACATATACCACTAATGATAGGTTCAACACTAAATGAACTAATGAGAACATTTTATAGCGAAAAAGACATGACATTGGAACAGGCAAAAGATAGCTTAGCAAAAGAATATGGTGACAAAACCGATCAATACATTTCGCTATTCGCAAAGGCCTATCCTGATTATACACCTCAGGATCTTCTTTCCATTGATAAAGTCTTCAGACCATATACCATACGAACCGCTGATGCAAGGGCCTCAGAGACAAGTGCCCCCCTGTATGTTTATTTGTTGGCATGGAAAAGTCCTGTAGATAATGCGACTAAAGGTTCTTTTCATGGTTTGGACATTCCTTTAGCATTCAATAATGTTGACCTGAGACCAGATTGGACAGGCAATTCAGAAGAAGCCTGGAAATTAGCTGACAAAATGAGTTCTGCATGGATAAACTTTGTAAAAACAGGTAATCCTAATGTAGAAGGTTTGCTTCCAAAGTGGGAACAATATACTGCTGAAAACGGTGCTACTATGTATTTTGACAACGAATGCAAAATTGTAAATAACCACGACAGAGAACTGATGCATTTCATTAAACCAATTAATTGAAACTAGCTCCGATTTAGATTTTTCAATTTTAATGAAAAATACATACGATAGTGATTGAAGACGGAAGTTATATTATGGAAAAATGCCGACATGAATATAAGAATGTACAACCGCACAACAAGCGGTATAGTTAATAAGGATTTTTGTTCATGTGGGCATTTTCTTCCGCTTCAAATTCGGTAACCGTGGATACGAACGATTTCCGCAATCCCTTACTTGCCATAACACGGGAACATTATAATTTATCGTTTTAGCAATACGGTAAATACGTACAAATGACTAGTTAAAGGTGGGTAAAACATGTATATGAAAAATTTTATTACTTTAAGTTTACTCTTATTATTGTTCTTGTGTTATTTTGTTAATGCTACAGAAAATCAAAAACACAGGGCAATTATTCTAACCGATATTGAAGCCGATCCCGACGATACCCAATCCCTGGTTCGATTATTAGTATATTCGAATGAAATAGATATTAAAGGGATAATCGCTACAACTTCCTGCTGGCATAGAGATATTGTTAATCCGGAATCCATTGAAAAAGTAATTCACGCTTATGGCAAAGTGCAAGCAAATCTTTCCAATCATGAAACCGGATTCCCTAGTATGGATGCATTATTAAAACTTGTAAAGAGTGGTATACCCAAATATGGAATGCTGGGTGTTGGCGAAGATAATGATTCTGAAGGTTCGGATTGGATTATAAAAATTTTGGAAGAAAAAGATGAGCGTCCATTGTGGATATCAGTTTGGGGCGGTGTTAATACTCTCGCCCAGGCATTATATAAAATCAAAAATATAAAAAATGAGCTGGAAGTAAAAAATTTAATTGCTAAACTCAGAGTCTATACCATTTCCGACCAGGATGACAGCGGTATATGGATCAGGAATAATTTTCCTGATTTGTTTTATATAGTTACGCCAGGCGATGACTATGCCAGCGCAACATGGTCAGCAATTAACACCTTTATACAAGGTATAAATAATGATGAAATCAGCAATACATGGATTGCCCAGAACATTCAACAAGGACATGGCCCTCTTGGAGCTGCATATCCTGATGTATCCTGGGGAATGGAAGGGGACACACCATCTTATTTATCATTGATTGACAACGGATTGAATAATGCAGAGCATCCTGAATGGGGCGGCTGGGGCGGCCGTTACGAACTGTATCAGCCGGATTTTGCTTCAACTAAAAAAGGAGGATCCATTGTTACCATTGCACCCGAAACCAGGGAAATATGGACCAATGCAATTGATACTTATATCCCGTATATTCATAAAGAATATGGACGAACCGTTGGAAAAGACACCATACACTTTACCGGTTATAAGGAGACGTTGTGGCGCTGGCGGGATGATTTCCAAAATGATTTTGCCGCCCGTATGGATTGGTGTATAAAATCATACCAGGAAGCCAACCACCCGCCTGTTGCTATAATAAGACAGCCCGAACAAATAACTGTAAAATCAGGAGAAGGTTTTAGTCTGGATGCTTTCGATTCCTATGACCCTGATGGAGACAACCTCAGTTTCCTGTGGTTTCACTATCCGGAAGCGGGTTCATACAAAAAATTAATAGCGATTGAGGGAGCAGAGAATTCGCATGGGGCATACATAATAGCTCCAAATGTTGATAAAAAAGAGACCGCTCATTTTATTTTAAAACTCTCCGACAAAGGCACTCCCCCGTTATCAAGGTATAAGCGGGTCATTGTAAATATTATGCCAAAATATATAGTCTATATTATGTCATAAAAACAGAATTATACTTTAATTTATATTCTTCAACTTGTAAGGAGTATATCATGAAAAAAATAATCATTACTTTACTAATTACTCTTTCTTGTGCGGCTTTTGCACAAGATGCAAAAATAAAAATTGATACGGAAAGAATTATCGGAGAGATTGATCCGAAGATATACGGCGTTTTTATGGAGCCTATCAATTTCAGCGGCAGGAGAATGGGGTTGCCTGATACAGCTATGTTCAGCACCCTGTATGGGCCGTTATATGATCCTTCCTCACCGCTTGCCAATGAAGACGGATTCCGGAAAGATTACATCGACGCCATGAAAGAGCTTAAAATAACCAATATGCGCTGGCCAGGCGGAAATTTTGTAATGGGTTATAACTGGCAGGACGGAATCGGGCCGAAGGATCAGCGTCCTACCCGGATTAATCTGGCCTGGGGAGGCATAGATAACAATCATGTGGGTACGGATGAATGGATTGCTTTAAACAAAGCTATGGGCAGTGAAAATATTATCTGTGTAAATCTCGGTCTTGCTTCAATTCTCGATGCAGCCTATTGGGTCGAATACTGCAATTATAAAAAAGGTACCTATTATTCAGATTTACGCGCTCAAAATGGTCATCCGGAACCTTATGGTATAAAAATCTGGGATCTTGGCAATGAAGTCGATGGGGCGCCATGGGAGTTGGGACATAAAAATGCAGACGATTATGTTAAAATTGCCCGGGAAGCGGCCAAGGCGATGCGGGCGGTTGACAATACAATCAAACTGGTAGCTTCAGGTTCTTCTTATTACGAAGATACCGGCAAATGGATTGAGTGGAACAAAAAAGTATTGGCGGGACTAGGAGATAAAATCGACTATATTTCCATTCATCGCTATTGGGAAAGGTCGGATGATTATTATACCTTTATGGGGCAGAGCGCAATGGATTTTGAGGAAAAAATAAAAATTCCGCTCGCTCAAATAAAAACAATATCCGCTATGAAGGGTTTTAAAAATCCCATCTATATTTCATTTGACGAGTGGGGCAGTTTCGGCAGAAATTTTTTATCTGTTTTACCAATCGCCCAATGTTTAAATTCTTTTATCCGACATGCTGATGTTGTTAAAATGACGAATTTTACTATGATGACTTCTTTGTTAGGTTCAGACCGAGAAAATGGAAGTTTTAAATCGCCATTATTTTATACTTTTAAACTGTTCTCAAATAACTGTCGTGGCAAATCGATCGACACTTATGTGGAATGTGATACGTTTAATACCGATAAATATAAGGGTATCCCTTTTCTCGATGTAACTTCTGTTTATTCAGAAGATACACAGGCGGTCTATATAAATGTTGTGAATCGCCATAAGGATAAAACCATAAAAGCGGATATCCTTAGCACATCAGGTAAATTTTCCGGAGAAGCCGAAGCCAGTCTAATGAATGTGGATTCAATCGATGAGCCATTTACGTATGATAAACAGGATGATTATAAGCCTGTTGTTAATGAAATAAATACGAATGGTGAAAAGGTAAGTTATTCATTTCCGGCTCATACTTTTACACAAATAAAAGTCAAAATAATTAAGTAAATTCATAAAATCATTATCAAATGAAAAGAGTTGCATTACTTATAGAAACATCACGGTTTACTCAAATGCGATATGGTTAACAATAAATAATCATGGAATACGTGTTATGTCAAATATAGTTTAATTATTGTGAATATAGATTCAAAATAGAATGATTGCCGATAATCACGACATTAATCCGACTGGAACATTCCTGTCTGACAGATGTCAACTAAAAAGGCCGGGTTGGCCCGTTAACAGTATTTAAATGGGGAAAATATATATGATTTATAGAACTTCAAAGCAGAACAACTATGCAAGTTATCTTTATAAAACCTTGTTCGTATTAACTATTATGATTTTTATTTCCGGATTGTTTTCTCTTAGTTTTGCTCAAACGAGCAAATGGGTTGGAACCTGGAGCTGTGCGCCCTATGCTGCCGCAAGTAATACGCCCCCTTCGCCTTACCTGGCTAATAATACATTACGACAGATTATCCGGGTTTCTCTTGGCGGCGATACGCTGCGTGTAAAATTTTCAAATGGCACCTGTTCAACGCCTGTGACCATGAAATCCGTGAATATCGCGGTATCAACCGAACTGGGAGGAAGCGCCATTGATACATCCACCATTAAATTTCTAAAATTTGGCGGAGATACATCCGTAACCATAAATGCCTATTCTACCGTTACTTCTGATTCATTTGCTTATCCATTAAGTCCGGGAATGCACCTGGCCATAACCATATATTATGGTCAGATTAGTAATTCATCAGATATGACCTTCCATTATGGATCCCGCACCGACTCATATATTCTTGAGGGAGATCAGGCCACATCAGCATCTTTTGAAGGCGCCACCACCGTTGAACGGTGGTACACAATTAATACCATCGATGTGCTGGCCCCGGATAGCTCGGCGACAGTTGCCGTATTAGGTAATTCCATTACCGATGGATACGGTTTGAGTGGCGGTTTAAAAAATAAATGGACTGATATTTTTTCTCAACGGCTTCTTGATAATCCATCAACATCACATGTTGGCGTGCTTAATTTAGGCATTGGAGCCACAACGCTTACTTCATCAGGAGTAAGTCGATTTCAACAGGATATTTTGGATCAATCCGGATTACGCTGGACTATTATCTTTTACGGGGTCAACGACATCGGTGGAAACATATCTGCTGATAATATTATTAGCGCCTATAAAAATCTGGTTGCTCAGGCTCATGCTCAGAACATCAGGGTTTATGGAGCAACAATTACTCCTTTTTACGGACATAGTTATTATACCGAAGCCCGTGAAGGTGTGCGGGCTGAAGTAAATGCATGGATCCGTACACCCGGCAATGTTGATGCATGTATAGATTTTGACAAGGCCATTCGTAATCCTGCTGATACCACAAGTATGCTGGAAGAATATTCCAATGACGGCCTTCATCCAAATACCGATGGTTATGCCTTACTTGGCCAATCTGTTGACCTGGATTTGTTTCTTGGAGGAGACACTATTTTCCCTCAACCGATCTATGAAGAGCATTATTTTGAAGCTGAGTGCGGTGCCGTTGGAACAAGCTGGAACATTATAGATAACGCTCAGTGCTCAAATGGTAAATATGTAACCGTTGAAGCCGGTACACAAAGTCTTGAACAGGCGCCTGCCGGTGATGAAAGCAGCATTGTTATTCCTTTTACAGTGGATACAACAGATAATTTTAATCTTTATATAAGGATAAACTGTCCAACTTATGATGACGATTCATTCTGGATAAAAATGGATGAAGGTGAATATGAAATGAAGAATGGATTGGTTACCAGTGGCTGGGCATGGACAAATTTAGGAGAATTTGCACTTACTGAAGGCGAGCATACCCTAACCATTGCTTATCGTGAGGACGGAGCCCTGCTGGATAAAATAGCTATAACAAATAATTTATACGCGCCTTCCGGCCTTGGTGAAGAAGCTGAAAATCTCTGTACAGAAACTGGTTTGAACGAGATAGAAAAGGCGCCACGTCTATTCAGATTGGGACAAAACCTTCCAAATCCGTTTAATCCAACAACAACAATTCAATATGATATACCTGAAGATGTCAATGTTACTATAACCGTTTATAATAATAATGGCCAAAAGATAAGAAATTTGGTGAATGGTTTTAAACAGGCTGGTTCTTACAAGGTTGTTTTTAATGCAGAGGATCTATCCAGCGCGGTTTATTTTTATAAAATACAGGCAGGTAAATTTAATGCTGTTAAACGTATGTTATTAATAAAAGAGCTATTTTAAATTATTTATTAAAAGCGCGGCCATATTCTAGCTGCGCTTTTTTTATATATCAAAAA
>JARRPN010000069.1:7252-7721 GCA_037382875.1 Calditrichaceae bacterium
AAAAAAATAACCAAAATAAATTTTTCTCTTGAAATGAATTTATCTAAATGATAGGTTTCTGTTGTCATTTTTATACAAACAAAATTTTTAACACGTTTGTATCTTTATAGTAACAATGCTTTATTAAGTTTAGAATCGTTTTAGATTAAGAAACAAATACATCCTGCCTTTCATCCTTGCAATAGGCAAAATTTTTTAAACATAGTGTGGTTTTAAGATCAGCGAAACCTCAAACGATGAACTGAAACCGGGTTCAATGGATTGGTATACCCGTTTTAGTATAGGGGGTTATTAAATAACTAAACCTTAACTAAAATGGAGAGGAAATGATTATGGCTATTCCTTTTAAGGTGGTAGCGAGGGTTAATCCGGCTGACCGCAGCCAGCCGCCCAAATTTTATGCCCAGGCGGTTAACAAAGGATCTACAGATCTGCGAACGTTATCTAACACGATCGCCCAGATTTCGAC
>JARRPN010000070.1:0-7696 GCA_037382875.1 Calditrichaceae bacterium
AAAATGTATATGCAAATTGCTGAGGACTACCACCTACTGTAACTGTATTCGGACTGATATCACTAGAAGCTCCGGACAATAGATATTTATTATGAAAAAGCACTGCTGAATTATTAGTCACAGCTGCAGCAGGATATTGTATACCATCGGTACCATCAGCCTCGATGCCAATTACTGGAGTTGGCCAAATTGTAGCCCCGTTATTGATATAATTATATTGAAGTTTTATTAAATTACTTGTTTCATATAAAATAAGCTCAAAACTAACTTCCTGATTTGGTGCAGCAAAATAATAGCCATCCCAGGCAACCACAAATTTTCTATTTGGATAAGAACCAATAGTCTTATAATATACTCCCGGTGCTCCCCCCGTTCCAGTTAATGAGGTCATATTATCCCAAAATATCGCAATTATTGAATCAGGAGGACCAGCGGATGGAATCGGACTATTAGCTGAATGAGCGCCTCCGGGATTACTAAAACTAACCCAACCATTTGTCGAAATATAGATGGTATTATGAGCAATTCCACCTAATGCGGTAAATAATCTTGTCCCATCTTTGGCATTTATCCATTCATAATCAATGCTTGTGGCTCCATTTGAATTTGTCCACATATAACCATAGCTATCATCACCACCCTGGTCGGCATAAATCCAGGAAGTTGTTAAAAACAACAGGCAAAGAATCAGGCTGGATCGTCTTATCATAATGTATACCTTTTATTTTTCTATCGGGTAATATTTATGTTGTTGGATGCAATGACCTCATCACTAATTTGATCATTATTTATAAGTAGTTTAATAGAAATGATTGCATTCTCATCTACATCGTTGCCGGTTTGGGCCATACACCTTACATTTAACTGTGAAGCGGATTGAATTGTATTATTCGTAAACCTCAAAATTAATCCGGATTCTGTGCTTTCCCAATTTATTGCAGAATTATTTTCTGCAGCGTTATTTGAATTTTTTAGCCACATATTTTGATCATCTATCATTATTGATAATGGTGTAACAACAAACTTTTCAGGTAATTCGATTAGGATACCTGTAGAATTTAAATTCGCAAACTGAAAATCCAGATTAAATTCCCAATTCTCTGTATTTTGAATTTTCTGTAATTCAACGTTCAAGTTTCCAGTTTGAGCAATGACAATAGAAAAAGCAAAGAAGGAAACCGTTAGAATACTAAGAATTAATCTCATAGTATACACTCCTTAGACATACACATTTTGTTCTCTTTAAATTAAATAAAATCATAAATTATGTCTGGTGATCTCTTTATATTCGACAAAAATTGAAAAATCGTGAAATTGGTAGATAAATATTTGAAATTTCTTGTCAGAAATTGTTCTTTTAATTGTAAATCTGGACAAAGAAAACAATCCTTTGGACGTACATTTTTCCCAGATCCAAACATAAAAACCTAATCAAATAAGACGATAATTTCTAATTAAGACTAATTTAATCAAAAAACAAGTTAAATATTAATATTTTTTATAAGTTATGTGGTGATACATCGCACAGGATGCATTATGATTCTTCGCTTATGATCAATTAAATTTTTGCGATGTGTTGCTATTCCCAATTTCTTCCAGGAAGATCTTAACGATTTCAGGATCAAATTGAGTTTTTTGTGAATTTAATAGAAATTCTTGTGCGGTTTTTTGTGATAATGCTTTACGGTGGGGACGATCGGATGTCATCGCATCATAAGCGTTACATACAGATAGAATTCGTGAGTTTAGGGATAAATCCATTTCACCAATTTTATGGGGAAATCCCTTTCCATTATAAAACTCATGATGATGCAAAGCCATATCTATTATTTGATTATTAAAGCCGGCAGATTTTAGTATTTTTGAACCCTCCAGAGTATGCTCGAGAATCTTCTCTTTTATTTGCATATCATCCTGAGCAAATTTTGCAGAGTTAAGAAGGTATTCATCTCGGATAACAATTTTACCAATATCATGCAATAAACTGCCATAAGTTAAATCTTTTATTTGATTTATTGGTAAATTGAGCCGACGACCAACTATAGCAGCATAATTAGCAGTTCGAACATTATGACCACGGGCGTAAATATATTTGGCTTCCAACGATTCCAACATCGCCTTAATGGTTTTGGCATAAAACTCTTTATAATTTTGAGTTAATTTTGATTGTTCCAATACAAAGGCTGCCTGATTGGCAACAATAGCAATCAGATTTAAATCTTCCTTTTTAAATGTGCTACCACTGATTTTTTTCCCTACCAGTATTGCTCCGATAAAGATATTGCGAATTCGAATCGGGCAAATCAAATTATCTTTGAATTGTTTAAGTATGGTAATTTCATCTTCATACAAATTTTCCAAAGGGATGTTTGAAACTAATATTGGCTCCCGGACAGAATTAAGAACCTGAACCAAATTGCTGTCAAGATAAATACGCATGCGGGAGTTATCCAATCCGCGCATTCCTTTTTGGGCCGCAACACTGATGTAATTGTGCTGTTTTTTCATTCGGGTCAAAATAGCTGCATGCGAAGAACCGATTTGACCAACGGCAGTCAATAAAAATGAATTGAGTATGACCTTTGAATCTTCCCGAATATTGAGCTGTCCGCTAAGAACCATTAAATTTTTTATTTCAATATCCCGTCTCCGAATATCCTTATTTAAAATTTCACTATTCTGTCGGCTCAATGATAATTCCTGCGATAATTTCTCCTGACGGCTTAATAGATTTTGCCGCTCTTTCTCGTAGTTCTCATCTTTGGTTAAAATATTTTTAATGGCATCAGAAGCTATCTTAGCGATATAGCTAATTATACCTAAAGCCATTAAATTTGAAAGAAAACTTTCAACCGGTGTGTCTATTATTTGCCTTATTCCATATACGATATTTGAAAGAACAAAGAGAGTGAGTAGAAAGCTGATGCTTATTGTATATGTTTTATCCGAAAAAAGAACCGGCGCAGTTATGAAGTAAATTAAAGGGATAATGAAGAAAAAACTACTTTGATAAAAAACCGGATAAATTAAAAGAAAAATAACTATACTATCGAGTAAAAAAATATTTCTGATTATGTCTTCATTAACGGATCTTCCCAAAAAAACAATCGCCCAAAATACAGAAGTTAAAAATAATGTAGAAATTGAAATTGCTAATATATTTGTGTTAATAAATCCATTCTCAAGACCTGATAATACCCAGAAAACAGAAATTAATAAAAGCCCGACAATCTTACTATATAAAAACAGCTTTGATGATTCTAATTTGAATATTGATTTAATAAAATCCATTTTTATAACTACTTTAGTATTGCACGTAACAATATTAAAAATTCCTTTCCATCATTTTCCACTAATTTTTTATTTTTTAGGGCTTTATCAAAGGAAGGATTTAATTCAAGAGCTTTGTCAAATTCTGAGAGTGCCTGTAAAAATAGATTGCGGCATTGAATCAAATGTACAATGCCCAGACTATTCCATAAATCAGCATAATTGTTATTTTTTTCAACGGCTTTATTAAGCCGATCTTCAAATCTCTGGATTAATTCTGCATTTAATTTCCTACCACCATACATGAATTTTAAATAAAAGTCCATACCAATTAAGCTATCTTGTTCCAGTGGAAATACTTTATCACGATTTGTAACCAGAATGTTTATTGCTGACGTGAAATCTTTTTGTGATAAAGCATCTGAAACTTTAGAGCTGATCTTTTCAAATCCATTGGATGAGTCGTTATCTAATTTAGCCAAAAGTTGTTGTGCCCGTTCCATTCTTATTGAAGGCGGAGGCAATACATTTTCACTTTTATCGAGTAAAATACTTTCCAAATAAACAATGGCTAAATTATATTGAGCCTGAGAATATTTTGGATTAATCCGAATGGCTTCCTGAAAGTTATTTAGTGCTTTATAATGCTGTTTTTCATTCAATAATGCCAGCCCGAGATTATGGTAAACATCAGCGTAATTATACCCCTTTTCAATAGCTGATTCAAAATAGTCCATGGCGTTATTATTCTGGCCAAGTTTAATATGAGCTAATCCCAGTTTGTTAAGTGCATCGCCAGAATCCGGATCAATGGATAAAGCTAATTCAAATTGCTCTATGGCATCTTTGATTAAATTGTTTTGCAGAAAAATTAAGCCAAGTTTTATGTTTGAAGGCGAATGTTTCAGTTTTTTAACTTTGTCTCTAATCTGAAACATAAGCTCAATTTCTTCCATTGTCTCCTGATGTAATATGGAAACAATATCACGAACACGACTTTCCAGAGAATCTTCACTGGATGAACGACGTCGCTCAAATTCCAGATCGTGAGTGGAAATTATCTTTCCCTGCTCAAAAACCTCGCAGCGTGCAGTTCCTTTTTTAATATTACTTGCTGTTTGAATATGAAACGTACGATTCGATACAGATACATTATCATTATAGCCAATATCAGCCATGTATACTTCTCCGGATTAAGATATTATTTTATCAGGTGATCATTAATACGAAAGTACTTATATTACGATCTGAAAACCAATAAGGCAACTTTTTTCTAGCCTTGGTGGCCATTCGTTAAAATTATTATTAAGTTAATTCAGCGGGAAAAAATATATAGCCAAAATCACAACTTTTTTTATTTATAGAATATATTTGAGATCAATTTAGTTTATTGAATTACTAAAATATTGTTGGAGAAAAAATGAAATTTTTAATACTGATTGTGATAGTTTTTTCATTCTTAAATGCAGGATGTTCAAAGAAAGAGAAGCAGACACAAATGCCTAATAAAAGGGATGCTGCTATTTATTCGTTTAAAGTTAATGATATTGATGGAAAAGAAAAAAGCTTAGTAGACTACAAAGGCAAAGTTTTATTAATCGTAAATGTTGCCAGCAAATGTGGCTTTACACCTCAATATACTGGATTACAAAATCTATATGAAAAGTATTCAGATCAAGGATTTGTCGTTTTAGGTTTTCCTGCAAACAATTTTGGACAGCAGGAACCGGGCAGCAATGCTGAGATTAAAGAATTTTGCTCAACTAATTTTCATATTACTTTTCCAATGTTTTCCAAAATATCCGTAAAAGGAGAAGATATTCATCCACTATACAAATACCTAACCGAATCCGATACAAATCCCAATTTTGCTGGAGAGATCACGTGGAATTTTAATAAGTTTTTGGTTGATAAAAATGGCAATGTGATTCAGCGATTTGATTCTAGTGATAAACCTGAAAGTTATAAAATGGTTCAAGCAATTGAGCAACTTTTATAAAAACTGATTCGTTTCTGATTAAAATCGTTAAAAGATCTCTTTAATATTCCTCTTGCATATCAATGCCTATTTCCTAAATTTATCGGCCTGTTTGATAGAATTATTCATGATGGAGAAAGAATGACTGAATTAGATATGCTAAATCTTCTGGCCACGGAATTGAATTTAAAAACAATTCAGATTAAAAATACCGTGGAGTTGTTGGATGCTGGTAATACGGTTCCATTTATATCCCGTTATCGTAAAGAAGTAACTGGATCGCTGGATGAGAATCAGATTCGTTCTATTGAAGAGCGTATGAATTATTTACGTGCACTTGAAGCAAGGAAAGAAGCCATTTTAAAATCTATTAAAGAACAGGGTAAACTGACGGCGGAACTGAAAGAGAAAATTGATGAAGCTGTAAAATTGCAGGAAGTGGAAGATCTTTACCTGCCGTATAAGCCCAAAAAACGAACCCGGGCTACAGTGGCCAAAGAGAGAGGTCTGGAACCATTAGCAGAGATAATTCTCAAACAAGAAATGTTTGATGGTGATCCCCTTAAAATTGCTGCTGATTATATTAATGAAGAAAAAGAAGTAAATACGGTGGAAGATGCCCTAAAAGGTGCTATGGATATTATTGCCGAGGTGGTTAGTGATGATGCTGAAGTGCGTAAAGTGATTCGTAAACTAACTTTCAAAAATGGATTGCTGCAATCTGAAGGTAAAAAAGTAGAAGGTCGCACTGAGTATGAAACCTATTATGAATTCAGTGAACCGGCTATGAAAATTCCACCACATAGAATATTAGCAATCAACCGTGGGGAAAAAGAGGGGGTGTTGAAAGTCACTGTTGCTTTGGAAACCGAAAAACTTATCGAATCCATAGAACAATTATATGTTTCGAATCATCAGAGTATTTTTGTTGAATATTTGCAGGAAGCAATAAAAGACAGCTATGCTCGATTAATCGCACCATCCATTGAAAGGGAATTACGCGCTGCATTATCTGAAAAAGCAGATGAACATGCTATCAGTATATTTGCTGTTAATTTAAAGAACTTGTTACTGCAGCCGCCCATTCGAGATAAGATTATCATTGGTATTGATCCGGGTTATCGGACGGGCTGTAAAGTGGCTGTTATTGATGAGACGGGTAAATACCTGGAAGGAGCTACTATATATCCTCATGCTCCGCAAAATAAATACATGGAAGCGAAATCCGTTGTACGTGGTCTGGCAAATAAATATAATGCAAACATCATTGCTATTGGAAACGGTACCGCAAGTCGTGAGACAGAACAGATGGCGGCGGAACTCATCGCAGAAATGAAAGATGAAAGAAATCTGGAATATATCATTGTCAGTGAAGCAGGTGCATCTGTTTATTCAGCTTCAAAAGTTGCCCAGGATGAATTCCCTCAACTAGAAGCAGCCATGCGCGGCAATATATCCATTGCCAGGCGATTAATGGATCCTCTGGCAGAACTGGTTAAAATTGATCCAAAGAGTATCGGGGTTGGATTATACCAGCATGATGTAAATCAGCGCAGTCTGGCAGAGTCACTTGGGCATGTAGTAGAATCAGCTGTCAATATGGTTGGGATAAATCTTAACACAGCATCAACCTCTCTTCTAAAATATGTTTCTGGTTTGACTAGCCGTACAGCTGAATCTATTGTTAAACATCGGAATGAACAAGGCAAGTTTAAAAACCGCGAAGAATTAAAAAAGGTTGACGGGATTGGTGAAATTGCTTATCAGCAGTCTGCTGGCTTCTTGCGTATCCCCGATGGGAACACCCTTTTAGACAACACATCTATCCATCCGGAATCTTATTATGCGACAGATAAAATTCTAAAGAAATTTGAAATTCAGGATATTCACAAAGGCGGGAGTGAAATTAAAAAGAAGATTAAAAGCAGTAATATTGAATTGAAAGTATTACTGGATGAACTTGGCATTGGAGAACCGACCTTTAATGATATACTAGACAATCTGGAAAAACCGGGTTTGGATCCCCGGGATGAGTTGCCGAAACCCATTTTTAAAAGTGATGTATTAAAAATGGAAGATTTAAAAGAAGGCATGGTACTGAAAGGAACCGTACGTAATGTGGTTGATTTTGGAGCTTTTGTAGATATTGGTGTTAAGCAGGATGGTCTGGTTCACGTAAGCCGAATGGCAAAGAAATTCGTAAAGAATCCTCTTGAAATTGTTTCAGTTGGGGATGTGATTGATGTAAAAGTTGTTTCGCTGGATCTGGAACGCAACCGGGTAGGCCTTTCCATGATTATTGATGAATAAGGAAATACAGTTATCCCTGTACCCAAAGATTTCATGGAATACATTTCAATTTCATCATTCTGAATCCCGCAATAGCAGAGTGAAGAATCTATATTTTTATTAAAAATTTTTTGGTCGCAGGCTTTCTCAGAATGACAT
>JARRPN010000070.1:7726-9948 GCA_037382875.1 Calditrichaceae bacterium
TGCTGCGCCCTTTTCAATTATCCGATGCCAATGATGTGCAACGATTGGCGGGCGATTTTGAAATAGCTGATACAACTTTATTTATTCCACATCCATACGAAAATGGTGTGGCCGAACAGTGGATTCGCACTCATGAGGAAAAATTTAAGCAAGGACAAGAATTCATTTTTGCAATAACTCTGAGGAGTACTGCTGAACTGATTGGTTCCATTGGTTTGGTCATAAATAAGAAGCATGAAAAAGCCGAACTCGGATATTGGATTGGTAAGCCCTATTGGAATAAAGGCTATGCAACAGAAGCAGCTGGAGTTATGTTGAAATTTGGATTTGAGGATCTTGAGTTGGGACGAATTCATGCGCATTATTTTGCAAGAAATCCGGCCTCAGGTAAAGTTATGGAAAAATTGGGTATGCAACACGAGGGAACACTCAGAAATGATATTAAAAAATGGGGTAAATTTGAAGATATAAAAATGTACGGCATACTCAGATCAGAATAAAGCACTTCCAATTCTCCAATATAAACATGACCATCAGCAGGAACTTTAGTTTCATCGATTGTTTCTGTTACAGATTTCTTAACATAGTCATGCAGCTTGGCAATTTCATCATTGAAATATTCAACAGCACTCTGACCTATTTTTAAATCGGATAATTCCTCATCCAATTTAGTGCCATCGATAATGCATAAGAAACTTTTGCCATAAGGATTTACATCCATTCTATCCAGATCGTCCAGTAAGGCTTTATTTACAAATTCAACTTTTCCGCTGATTGGGGAATTAAATGGAATAGAATGCACACCTTGTTTAATTGTAAAAATATGCTGACCCTTTTTTACATCCATTCCAAGATTTGGTAGATCGACTGAATCAATTTTTCCAATAATCTTTTTAGCAAAATCATCAATACCAATATTTACCTTGCCATCTGGTTCAATGGCAGCCCAGCAATGTCCCGGAGCAATAAAAACGCCACCTGGGATTGAAAATTCAACTGTTTCGGAAGGTTCACTGCTGCCAGGTTGAGTTATATTAACCTGTGATTTAAGCTGCCGTTTGATACGATCGCCTCTGCGAATGACGAATTTATTCACCATTTCCGTAAGCTCATCTTCGGTAAATGGTTTCTGAATATAATCCATTGCCCCATACTTCATGGTTTCAACGGCAGTTTCCACCGAAGCATAACCTGTAATAATAATGACATCGATATCGGGGCGAAGGTGCTTAACGCTCTTACAAACATCCACACCATCCATTTCGGGCATTTTTAGATCAGTAAAACAAAAATCATAGTGATTTTTTTGGATTAATCCCAAGGCCTCTTGCCCTGTTTGGACTGTATCAACCGAATAGCCATCCAATACTAAAATCTTTCGGAAACTGTCTAATATCACTTCTTCATCATCTACGGCTAATATCTTTGCTTTTGGAGTTTCCACTTCAACACGTTTAAGAGATTTTGCTTCGTGAGTAAAGTCCAGATTTAAATTTACTTTTAGAGCTTCTTCCCGTTGTTTTCTTTTGCGCTTCTCAGTACTCTTTTTAACAACCGTACGGATAATTAAATCCGCAATAATAAAAAGTATAACCGCAACGATTAATAATAGAACGCCCATTTTTTACTCCTTAAACTATAAGATTTCAATATTATTTACTTTTAAAATTTATGATATTACCTATCTGAACTACAGGAGATCAAGTGTTTTAATTCATATTCAAGATCGGATGGAATGATCGTATAAAACCAACCTTCAAAGTATGGATCCTTTTCGATTAAATCCTGCTGTTCCTTAATTTTTTCATTAACATTTATAATTCTTCCCGAAATCGGAGAAAGAATATTATGAATTAAATTTGCTTTTGTTTCGATTTGGGCGCAAGCATTTCCCTGTATTACTTCAGAATCAATAGACTGGAATTCAATGTTGCTGATAGTTTTTATTGTCTTTAAGAATAAGTCAGTGACACCAACTCGAATAGCGCCGTCATTCTGGATAGATACCCATGAATTGTATCCCATACGATAATAAGCAACCGGACAATGCACGTAGCTTAATTTATCTACAGTTTCATTCTTATGATATAATCCTAAAATCTCGCCATAATTTAAACCTCTTTGAACACAGCTGAGCAATTCATCAACCGTAAAAGGTTTAGGTAAAAAATCAATGGCACCATCGTAGAGAGATTTTACGGCATTCTCTAAAGTAGAAAATC
>JARRPN010000071.1:0-14759 GCA_037382875.1 Calditrichaceae bacterium
ATATGTTAATAAAATTCACAAATCTGTAAAGTATAATTTGTTATTTTAACGTTGGCGAATATTTAACATTTCTGATACTATTCAACCAGAGCTTCGATTCCATCTAATATTATTAAAATATAATGAGACTCTTTTAATAAATTAAATTGTATATTCTAAAGTTTTGACTACGATATTACTATTCGATTATATTTACCGAGGTTCTTTTGAGCGCTGAAAAATTTGCAGCAACAAATGTCAATATTAGAAAGGCAATAGGCTTAACTTTAGTAAAATATTTATTAAACTGTTTTTTCATGTTAAATCTCCTGTATTATTTATTAAACAATATAAATTTCTGATAGATGATTTGTTCATCTCATAAACACAAGTTTATATCTTTGTAACATTCTATTAACAAAAAGTTTAGGATTATAAATTATACTTGCGAGTAATTCCTCTAAAGTTAGAATTCTCAATCTTAAATACGTCCAAGGTTTTAAACGATATTTGATTCCATTTAGATAGTGGTCTTCTATGAGTATACCTTTGGATTTATATTCATAATAAATCGAACTACCCCGATAGATTTCCATTTTTTTATTTATGGATATTTGGCAGTGTTTACTATTAAAATATTTCCTTTTTAATTCAAAGATTACAACAAACTGATTCAATAAATCCCATAATGTGGTGTAAGCATCTGCAAAAATCACTGAAGCGATCACATCAATTTTTAATTGATAGAGCCTGATCACTGCTTTTAAGTTTTGCCGTACAGAAATATTTTTATTAAATCGCTTTAATTGTTTTTCATCAAATGATTCGAGCCCCAGAAATACACGCTCTAACCCAACTGATTTTAATCGTACCATAACTTTTTTAGTGACTGTATCGGCACGACACATTAAATCAAATGTTATGTTCAGATTTCTTTTCTCCAATTCAACAGCAAACTCATCAACATACTCCAGGCTCTTTTTACCTTTTACAAGAAACTGGTCATCGTTAAATGTAAAATGATTTATATGATAATGATTTTGCAAAGATTCAATTTCATCCACAAGCTTACTAACTGACCTGCGACGCCATGCTTTACCCTTGCTGATGCCATATAATCCAACAATGTCACAAAATGAACATTGTCCCCAGCAACCGCGCGTGGCATAAATTCTTAATGCCGGTTTATGCTTTAATACTTCATTAGCATACTTACGATCTGGCGGAGGAAGAATATCTAAATCTTCAATCAAAGGTCTGGCTGGATTTTCAATAATTTTTGAATTATTTCGAAAAGTTAAACCATTAATTTCATTAAGATCGTTTACTTTCCATAACTCATATTCCATTAATTCTTCTAAAGTTAACTCACCCTCACCTCGCACGACATAATCAATCTCGGGAAAATCTTTTAACAGTTCTTTTGATGAAAAAGTCGCAAAATAGCCACCAATAACTATTTTGCCTGAATAATTTTTCCCCCTGAGCTTTTTAATAAGTCTTAAACCTTTTTTGGCTGTTTCATTTAATAAGGAAAAACCAATCATAGCAGGATTTATTGATATAAGTTCCCGAATAAAATTTTCTTCCTTCTTATATTCTAGGCTGAGATCAATTATATCTACGGAGAAATTCTTTGAAGCCATGTAGCTTTTTAGACAAGCAATACCGAGATGTTCCGTTCGATTTCCAACCTGGAAATCACCAGGATTAATAAGTAATAAATCCACCCATACCCCCATTTTTATGGATTTTTCTATTATATCGGGCTAATTCTATGCCAATATTAGTGGTATACTAAATAGATGGTTTTATAGTTAATACCTTTATAAAGTCGTATATATGTAAGGAATGATAGTTCACCATATGTGATTATATGTTCACATAATGTGATCGATAGTTCACATGCAAAATTATTCAAATTATTTAAATCAAAAAATTTGCTTTATGAAAGCATACCACAATAATATTATAAATATATAATTAGATGAGAATAAGATATAAAAATTAATTGGGAAATGAATTCAGTTGGTTTTATTAACAGAAATAGTATCAATCGTTTTAAAGAAATTTTTAAACGATATCGGTTTACTTAACACCGCATCAGCTTTGGAAACGGTATCTTTTTCGCTGTCGGGAATTTCATAACCGGTTAAGAAAATGAAATGGTTATAGTTTGGATTTTTCTGCACTCTCCGGAAAAATTCAGGCCCCGACATTTTAGGCATCATTACATCAGAAACAATTAACCAGTATTTATTTTTGGATACCAGATCAAGCCCTTCAACCCCATTTAAAGCGCCATCACATTTGTAGCCATAGGCTTCAAACATCTCAACCATAGTATTCTGAATTTCTTCTTCATCATCAAGAATTAAAATTTTACGATCCTCAACTTTTTTCCGGTTTGTACTCGACGCTTTTAAATCCATAATTTCTGAATCAATATATTCTTTTCTTTCAAGTGATGTAATATGCCGCAGGTTAGTAGTTAAATCTGAAATTCTTGCCACCATATCCATACATTTATTGATATAGGGTGAATCTTCTCTTTCAAACTTTAACAGATTAAGATAATTTGTTAAAGCCTGCAACGGCTGGGCAAATTCATGAGCCACACCAGCCGCTAATTCCTGAACACTTTTTAGGTTTTCAATTTCCAGCAACCTTTTTTGATTACTTTTTTGTATTTCCAAAGCTGCTGCAAGTTTTTCTTTTGTCTCTCTCAGTTTATATTCAGCAATTCTGCGTTCTGTTACATCCCGGATGATCCCCTGTACTGCTGTTCCAGTTTTGTACTTCAAATATGAAACACTGGTTTCACAAATAATTTTTTTACCATCTTTTGTATATGCTGCAAATTCATATATAGTAGAAATAGCTTTACCTACATTTAACAGCTTCTGACGGTGCTCAATCAGGGGGATACTTTCAGGTGCTATTAGTTTATTAAATTTGAATTTTTTATTTGTAATTTCGTATTTGCTATAACCAAATAGTTTAGTAAACTGGCTGTTTACAAACTCAAATCTTCTATCATAAAGCAGATACGTTGCATCATTAAAGCGCTCTATCACTTTTTGATATTCAGTGAGACTACTGTTAAGTGCTTCATTGGCAAGTTTTACAGATAACAGATTACCTAACCTTTTAGAAAATCCAGCAAGAAATTCTGCATCCTGTTTTGAATAAGGCAGATCATTAGATTTTTCTCCATTGTGATAAAATACTTGAATACAACCTTTTGGATCTATAGAACCTAAAAATGCTTCCTGCAGAATACATCTTGTTTGTTTATAATTCTTTGATTTATATGTCTCATGATGAAATTTTATATTTACTCCACTTAAATGCGGATTTGTATTATACTCAAAAATAAGATCAATTGAGTTTGAAATTATTTCATCAATTGGCAATTTATTAAAATCAATTAAATCAGTAATATCTTTAAGCCAATTTGTATTTTGCTGTATTCGTTTCGTCTGATTTCTCCAATCCGATATTGTTTTATAGAAAATACGTTCACACTAAAATGATATCATTTGCATAAAAACGTATAATCTTTCTATCTTTATAATCGGCGAAATCACTGATAATTTAAGATTTTATTCACGAATACTAATTTTTTGGATAACTTTTAGACAGAAAACAGATACTGATAAATAGAAAATTTTATCTACTCAACAATATGATATATTATCTCAAAATATAGGGGAAAGTATTATCGATTTTTATCAGAAGAAAAATAACCTAATTATTCTTAATAAATTTTACCCAGACTTTACGATTTCTGGGACCATCGAATTCACAGAAATAAATGCCTTGCCAGGTACCTAACAGAATATTTTTATTCTCCACAAGAACAGAAAGTGATGGGCTAAACAAAGAAGATTTTATATGTGCAGCAGAATTGCCTTCAAAATGATGATAGTTATCATCCAATGGAATTACTTTATTTATTTCATATAGCATATCTCGGGTAACATCAGGATCAGCATTTTCATTGATCGTTATGCCCGCTGTCGTATGAGGTATGAACACGGTAAGCAAACCATCATTCCAGTCGTTTTTGTTTACTAAATCCTGAATCTGATTGGTTATATTAATCATAACAGTTTGTGATGTGGTTTTGATTGATAACGTTTCCATTTTCAGTTCCTCATGTTTTTAATTTCTTCTTCCTTGCCGCTGGAAAGAGTATATTATTTAGAATTAATCTATAGCCGGGTGAGTTTTTATGAAGTTCCAGCTCTGTAGGAGGATCTCCAACCCGGTGTGTATAATCTTCCGGATCGTGCCCGCCATAAAATGTAAATGTTCCTTTTCCTGAATTACCATGAATATATTTCACTTCATTACTGCCTTCTATTTTGCCCATTATAGTGACGGATGATTTTATTAAATCTTCACGAAACATAGTCGTTTGCCCCATAAAGCCTTTAACAATATTAACATGATTTTGAGTCAGCATGGTCGGCACCGGATCATACTTAGCGGAAAATTCAAATAAAGTAAAATAATCCGTATCCGGATCTCTTAAACGAGGCATATTGCTCGGTGGTGTATCAATATTTGAAAATTCATAAATTGCCGGATTGGTAATAAGCTTAAAATCATTAAAAGCTAAACATTGATTATAATCCAATTTTGACTCATAGGCCGGATCGACAGGATCGCCATCAAAAACAACATCACAAATGTCTGTATGTTCAGCTGAAAGTGCAATGTCCAGGGCATCGGTTGCAGAACACATGGCAAATATAAAACCACCTTTGTCAACATAATTTTTTATTTCTCTGGCTACAGCGCCTTTTTCTTTACTTACTTTTGAATACCCAAGTTCATTTGCTAATTTCTCTGATTCAGCTTGTTGTTTGATATACCAGCTTTCATGACGGAAGGCTCCCCAAAACTTTCCATACTGCCCGGTAAAATCCTCATGGTGCAAATGAAGCCAGTCATAATTATCCAATTGATCTGTTAATACCTCACGATCATATACTACATCATAATCGATTTCAGCATAAGTTAAAGCGAGTGTAACGGCATCATCCCATGGTTGATAACCGGGTGGCGAATACACGGCTATTTTAGGCGCCTTCTCCAGCAGAATTTTTTCCATATTATTATTTTCAATTTCTGAATAAATCTGATTAACCGTTGTTCCATTCACTTTTTCGAAATAAACACCACGCAGACGGCATTCATTTTCAAACAAATCGCTATCAGTGAACAGAAAAGATCCGCCACGATAATTTAACAGCCATTCTACTGTAATATCTTTTTTTAAAATCCAGTACGCTATACCATAAGCTTTTAAATGATTTGATTGATTCAAATCCATGGGAATCAACAAATATTGTGCATACAGCAAATTTGTACAAAATACTAAAATTATGAATACACTTTTCTTAAGCATCCGCATCCTTAATTAATCCGGAAAGAGTTCTTGCTTTACCCCGGGCTTCTTCAAGGTAAAAACTTGATGGGAATCGTAATAATATTTCCTGGAAATTTTCCAGACTTTTTTTATACATTTTTTGTTGATAAAACAGATTACCTAAAAGAAAATATACCTGATCAATACCCTCCTGCTCAGGATACTTTTGAATTAATTCAAGAAACAAACCTTCACTTTCAATGAATTTATTCAATTGCATATACAGTTTTGCTGCATTAATACCGGATCTAAAACTTAATTTATTCTGTTTTTTAAATATTTCAAGAAACTTTTCGGCCGACTCAGATTTTTTCAATCGACGTTCTAAAAACTCAGCCTGAGTAAAATCCACTAGAGCAAGCGAATCTGATGCAAATTGAGAAAGTAACATAGTCCGGTCGAGAATATTATTTGTTAATGAGTCCTGTGCTGATAATTTTGATAATAATTTTTGATATCTATTTTCAGCTCTTGAAAATTGACCTGTAAAATAATCAAGTTCAGCCAGATTATATAAACTCAGATTTTTATATCTTTTACCCCGCACTGCAGTATAATAATTTTTGGCTTCCTTTAAATTATTCTTTATCACAAAAGCATGCCCAAGTTTTATTCTAATATTATCTACAAAATCAGAATGTATATTCTTATTTAAAATTTGTTTATACAGATTAATAGCCTGATCCAAATCCTCATAATAGTTTATGTAAATATCGCCTTTCAATTCCATACTTCTAATTTGAAATATGATTTGATCCACCTGAGAAATTTTATCCAATGCTGTGATAGATTTTCGGATATTATCTTCGGCTTCTTTCAGTTTATCCCTTTTAACCTGCTCCATAGCCAAATAATACCGATTTCTGGCAAGATCCAATTGATACTGATATATATGTCTATCTGAAGAATATTTTTTGATTATAAGTTCATAAGCCAGAACTGCGTAATTATATACTTTATTTTTTTCAACTAAATTTGCATAAGTCAGCAATGAACCTGGATTATTTTTATGTTCATCTAGGATGCGATAGATATTAAAAGCCTTATCATATTCTTTATTCTTTACATACATCGTTGCTAGAAATTCCTGAATCATATTATCAGAAAATTCATCATTCATAAAATTTTGAATGGCAATAATAATTTTTTGTACTGCTTCATCATCTTTAGACATGGCAATCAGCTGTGATCGTACGTAGGATGATTGTTTTTGAAAATGCTTATAGTACTTTAAAAAGTTTGTAACCGCATTGGCATAATCAAGTTGCGCACGATAGATAGTGGCGATATCCCTGTAAAGTGTGTTTTGATTATCAAATTTTTTTATAATTATCTGATATACTTCAACAGCCTGATCTAGCAAACGGAAATCAATATAAGCGAGAGCTACCAGTTTATAAGCCATTATATTGTCCGGTTGATTTATATATACCTGCTTCCAATTTTCAAATGCAGCTTCTTCATTACCATTCAGATAATATGCCTTACCCAATTCTACCTGATAATTATACTGATGTGGATTTGCAGACAGTAATTCACTATAGAATTTAATTAAATCATCATAACGCCGCAGACCCTTGAGGCAGGCACTTATACCATTAATCACCTGATGATTAGATCTGTTTGCCGTGTATATTTTAGTGTATATATCTAATGCTTCTTCATATTGTCCCGATTTTTCCAAACCCCTTGCAAGTTTGAGATTATTCGCAAATTGGGCAAATACGACAGAATGTAACATCAGTAATTTATCCACTTCATTTTTGTATTTATTAAGAAATGAACATTTAAAATACTTGTTAAAATCTACAATATTTAAGCCTGCTTTTGTGCGTAAACTTAAAAATATTTTTTCAAATTCTTTTGTGCGCTTATCAATTATTTCTTCAAAGCGATTTGGAAATTTTCCTTTTTTCAGATGATTAATATAATTATCAATTGATGCATTATTCGACCAGCGTCTATCCTGCCAGAATGAATGGGCCGATGGTCCAAAACCAAGATAATCCGTATGATTCCAATATTTTATGTTATGTTTGGATACCAAACTCGGATCCAGGGCAAAATTAGAAATTTCATACTGAATATATCCATTCTGCTGTAATTTATCGATAGCTGTCATATAAAATAATAATTCATCATCTTCATTTTTAGGTTTTAAATGCCCCGTTTGTTTTAAATTATAAAACGGAGTATTTTTTTCATATGTAAGATTATAAACGGATATATGTTCCGGATTTATTTCTATTGCCTTATTTAGAGAATAGATCCAAGTGTCCAGTGTTTGTCCTGGAAGAGCAAAAATTAAATCAATACTTATATCCTTAAATCCTGCTGATCGAGCTAAATTAAATGATTCTAAATTCTCTTTAGCTGTATGAATCCTGTTTAATAATCTTAGTTCATCATCAATAAAACTCTGGCAACCAATACTTATCCGATTCACTCCTAAATTAAGAATATCTGATAACTGCTGCTTATCCAATGTCCCAGGATTTGCTTCTAAAGTGATATTTATATCACCCTTCAGAACAAAGTGTGTCGAAAGCGATTCCAATATTTTTTGTAATTGATTTTTCGAAAGTAAAGACGGCGTTCCACCACCTAAATATATGGTATCAAATGTTTTTGTTGAATCCAACTGTTCACTTGTTAGCTTGATTTCCTGGACAAGTGCTTCAATAAATTGATCTGTAAAAGTTAAATCGGTTATAGAATAGAAATCACAATACCCACATTTGGAATGACAAAAAGGAACATGGATATAAATTCCAGGATGATATTGTATCATATTTTCAATATTAAAGTGATTTGATTACCGAATCACCTGTCCGATACGATTAAATCGAATTTTTTTATATAAAGGTGCATCATAATCAAGAGAAAAATAAATAACAAGCCCTTGACCCACAATATGATCATGAGGTACAAATCCCCAGTAACGACTGTCTTCACTATTATCCCGGTTATCTCCCATTACCCAATATGCTTTATCCGGAACGGTAATGGGTCCATAATTATCCCGGCTACCCAAATGCATATAGGTGCGAATGCCATATTTAGTTGTTGGCCGCGGTAAAATTCTCCGATCAATAAATTTCATATCCGGAGGTTTAGGAAATGGATCGCCATCAACAAAAAGTTTTTTATCAACAATTTTAACCGTTTGATCTTCAGTAGCAATACACCTTTTAATATAATCCAGGCTGGGATCTTTCGGATAACGAAAAATAACTACATCATATGGTTTTGGATCATATATTGCAGGAAAACGAAACCAGGGAACAGAAAATCCAATATTGGTATACGGAATCCCAATCCAGTCTGGAGTGCGCATGCCGTATGAGAATTTATTTACCAAGAGAAAATCGCCTACCAGTAAAGTATCTTCCATGGATGAAGTAGGAATAGTATAAGCTTGAATAACAAATTGTCTGATAATCAAAGCAGCAATTAATGCTGCAAGTAAGCCTTCTGTAAAATCTTTATAACGTTTTTTTGGTTTCACTACCGGTTTAGCCAAAATATCTCCTTATTCAGCTTTCAAATTTTAATTTTCTGTTTCCATCGATAATACTGCCAGGAATGCTTCCTGGGGGATATCGACGCGACCCACTTGCTTCATACGCTTCTTGCCCTCTTTTTGTTTCTCAAGCAATTTACGTTTACGGCTGATATCACCCCCATAACATTTTGCTGTTACATTCTTCCGTAAGGCTTTAACTGTTTGCCTTGATATTACCTTACTTCCAACAGCTGCCTGAATAATTACCTCAAACATTTGACGCGGAATTAATTCCTTTAGATGGCGGCAGAGTCGCTGACCCATTTCGTAGGATTTATCACGATGCACTATAGTCGAAAGGGCATCGAGAGGTTCTCCGTTTATTAGAATGTCAAGTTTGATTAAATCACCCTGTTTATACTCGTCAAATTCATAATCAAGAGAAGCATATCCTCGTGTATGTGATTTCAATTTATCGTAAAAATCAAATATAACCTCCGAAAGCGGAAATAAAAACTGCATATCGGCACGGCTTGGATCAATAAAGGAAGTAGTCTTAAAAACGGCTCTTTTTTCCTGCCCCAGTTTCATTATATTCCCAATGTAATCAGGGGGTGTAATAATCTGGGCTGTAATATAAGGTTCTTCAATATATTCAATTATTCCAGGATTGGGCATATCAGCCGGGTTGTCAATAGCCCTCATCTGACCATCGGTTAGATATACATGGTACACAACATTTGGAACCGTGTTAATTATGGATAAATTGTATTCTCTCTCCAGCCGTTCCTGCACTATTTCCATATGAAGCAAACCAAGAAATCCACAACGGAATCCAAATCCTAATGCTTTCGAAGTTTCCGGCGTGAAAATCAAAGCAGAATCATTTAAAGCCAATTTATTTAAAGCATCGCGCAGGTCCTCAAAGTCTTCACTGATGATAGGGTAAATCCCAGAATAGACCATCGGCTTTACTTCTTTATATCCTTTTAATGGTGCATCTGCTTGATTTTTATAATGAGTTATAGTATCTCCCACCTTAGTATCGGAGACATTTTTTGCCCCTGAAATCAGATAGCCGACTTCACCTGCTCTTAATTCCTTAATCGGTTCACGTTTAAGTTTTAAAACACCAATTTCATCAGCATCAAATACATTTTTAGTATTGAAAAATAAAATCGAGTCATTCTTTTTTAATGTCCCGTTAAAAATACGGATAAAACTTATAGCACCGCGATAGCTATCAAATACCGAATCGAAAATCAACGCTTGTAGTCTGGCATTGGGATCACCTTTAGGTGGTGGAATTTTTACTATTATTTCTTCTAATATCCCTTCAATCCCTTTGCCGCTTTTGGCACTTGCTAATAGTATATCCTCTTCCGGGCATCCAATTAATTCAATGATCTGATGTTTAACTACTTCAACCTGGGCGCTCGGTAGATCTATTTTGTTGATTACAGGAATGATATGAAGATCATTTTCGATGGCAAGATATAAATTACTGATTGATTGGGCTTCTATGCCCTGGGCCGCATCTACAACCAAAAGTGCTCCCTCACAAGCAGCCAGACTGCGAGATACTTCATAACTGAAATCCACATGGCCGGGTGTATCGATTAAATTATATGTATAAACCTGACTATCTTTGGCTTTATATTTCATACGGATAGCATGAGATTTTATTGTAATCCCCCGTTCCCGCTCCAGATCCATATCATCCAAGACCTGAGCACGAAGGTCACGTTGAGAGACGGTGTGTGTCTGCTCCAACAGCCGATCGGCAATAGTTGATTTACCATGATCGATATGGGCTATAATACAAAAATTTCTTATCTTATCTTGATACATTCAATCCATTTCTACTAAGTAAAGCTTGTGAAATTAAAAAATCTGCTCTTCAAATGCAATTCACCGGGATTATACACACCCTATTCATTTTGCTGATAAAACTAGGATAAATCTATATATGTATCGGATCATATCAGTAAATTAATGGTTATAGTTATACCGTCGATATCTGGTATGATTTAATTATGAGAAATATGGATTAATTTGCCAAATAAATAAAAATTTATATAATTTCTAATTATTGACTTTAAAGAGTTTAACTTTAAATTTGACAGGATTTTAACTTATATTTGAATTGGAAGTAGATATAGTGGATTACAAAGATAAAATTGAAGAAATAAAATTACATTCGGAAATACCGCGGCATATCGGTGTCATTATGGATGGTAATGGTCGTTGGGCAAAGAAACGTGGACTTTCACGGCTGGCAGGACATAGCGAAGGAGTAAATTCGACTTATGAAATAGTTGAAATTTGCGGTGAGCTTGGAGTTGAGGTTTTAACCATATATACTTTTTCAGAGGAAAATTGGAACCGGCCTGATTGGGAAGTTACTGCTTTGATGAAACTACTGGTTGCCACCATCAATAAATATGTTGATAAACTTGATGAAAAAAATGTACAGATTCGTGTGATAGGTCAATTAAACAAGTTACCACAGGCGGCTCAAAAAACTATGCTTTCTGCTATTCAAAAGACAAAAAATAATTCTGGTTTGATATTGAATGTAGCATTAAGTTATGGCGGTCGTCAGGAAATTGTGGGTGCCCTGAAAAGCCTGCTTACAAAAGTACAATTGGGTGAACTCAACCCAGATGAAATCGATGAGTGGACTATATCCAATGAACTTCAAACAGCGGACCAACCCGATCCGGATTTAATTATTCGCACTGGTGGTGAATATCGTATCAGTAATTTTTTATTATGGCAAATTGCTTATGCTGAGTTATATATTACCGAAGTTTGCTGGCCTGAATTCAGGAAGGCACATTTTATCGAGGCAATTTGGGAATATGGGAATCGTGAACGCCGTTTCGGCAAAGTAAGCGAACAGATTGAGCCAGAGGCTGTTTTAAATTGAAATAATGGTTGAAAATTCAAAAGAAAATTTTAAAATTATAATATTTTTGATTATTGGCCTCTATCTAGATATTGATAAATCTATTATTGGCGGCTCGATTGTAATTTTTGGAATCATATCTCAGGCATTTGTGGGATTATTAAATATTATCGGTTTGATTCCACTGATAGGTCCTATCATTGCCAAAGTTTTGGCACTGCCTTTTTTCTGGCTGTTAAATGCGCTGGGTTATTTTGTTTCCATTTTGGCTATTAAAAGAGGTTATACAAAAGAAGTTGTAAATTACAGGATTTTAACTGTAGTATTTTTAGTTGGCATCGTATTTGGGTTTATCCTTGGAAAAATAATTTAGTATATTTTATTGCCACGAAGAAGCACAAAGAAATATTAAAATTAAATTCTCATTAAAATAATTTAAATATAAACTGTTTTGTTAATTGAAAGTTTTAAATATATTCTTTTGTTCTTGTGTATCTTTGCGGTCTAACGATTTGTTATGAAAGTAATGAATGTCTGGATATCAAAACACTGTAAATGAAATATTTGATCTACAACAATTTGCAATCAAGTTAGGCCTGGATAATATCCGGGCTTTAATGCAACAGCTTGACAATCCCCATCAAAATTATCCCGTAATTCATATTGCTGGCACCAATGGTAAAGGATCTACCGGTTATTTTATTGCAAAAATTCTGGAAAATGCAGGATTAAAAGTCGGATTATATACCAGCCCACATTTAATCGATTTCCGGGAACGCATGCAGGTGAATGGACAGCAAATCAGTGAAGAAAGCGTTATTGATTTTTGGCTGCATATAAAAGAACTCGCCCTCGAACGAAAAGCCACCTTTTTTGATACCACCACCGCGATGGCATTTAACTATTTCAAAACGCAGAAAATAGATGTTGCTATTATTGAAACCGGTCTCGGTGGGCGACTTGATTCCACCAATATTGTCATCCCTGAAATAGCTGTTATTACACCCATCCATTTTGATCATGAAAAGCAACTGGGCGATACGCTTGCACAAATTGCTGCTGAGAAGGCTGGTATAATTAAAAAAAGCAGCATTGTAATTTCTGCAGAACAAGACTCTGAAGCATTAAAAGTTTTGAAACAAAAATCAGAAGTTGCTGATTCATTTATTTACCTACCGGAAGTTTTGAAATTCAAATTAAAATCTGATTCGCTTGATGGCATGGATTTTTCCATTCAGGATATTTATCATAAGCTGAGATTTGAAGAACTTAAATGCCGCCAATTGGGTGATTTTCAACTAGATAATCTGGCTTTAGCTTATTTTACCAGCCGTACCTATTTAGAAAAAAACGGTATTACATTTAATGCTGAGCAATTAAAAATTGCCTTTTCTGAAAATCACTGGCCGGGACGTTTACAGCTTATTAAAAAATATCCGAATATTATTTTCGATGTCAGTCATAATTTTATCGGTATTCAAAAGACGCTGCATTATCTATCAAGATTAATCAATAATAAATCATTGCACATCTTAATTGGTTTGGTGCAGGATAAGGATTACTTATCAATTGCCAAAACCATCAGTCAATACAGCAGAAATATTACTATTACGGAGCCGGATACCCATCGTAAATTGGATGGGGAATTATTGATATCGATACTAAAAAAATCAAATAGTCAGGTCAATTTAATTAAAGATTTAAATGAAGCTTACGAATTATGCATAAAACAGCTACATAAACCCGATTCACTTTTAGTTATCGGCAGTCATTATCTTATTGGCGCTTTAATGAAAAACCAAAATAATTTGACATATTGAAGGAGCATATTTATATTTGATCATTATTTTATAAACAGTGCCTGAGTACAGTTTCACTTACCTTGAACTAATATCGAAAATTCATCTATAAAAATAATCTTAATTTCGTCTTTCAAATATTTTCTATAACTAAGAGGTTTTAATCATGTTAGATATTGAAGAGTTAAAAGAGAAGAAGATCACTGAGCTCTCTCAAATTGCTCAGGATATGAATATCAGCGGCTTCTCAGGTTTGAAAAAATCCGAGCTGATCTTCAGAATTCTCGAAGAACAAACCGCACAGGAAGGTCTTATCTTTTCGAAGGGCGTGCTGGAAATTTTACCGGATGGATATGGTTTTCTCCGTTCGCAGAATTACAGTTATCTTCCAGGCCCTGACGATATATATATATCACCATCACAAATTAAACGGTTTGGCCTGCGGACCGGCGATACAGTAACCGGGCAGATCCGCCCCCCAAAGGATAATGAGCGATTTTTTGCTTTGCTCCGGGTTGAAGCGGTTAATTTTGAAAGCCCGGATAAAGCCCGTCAAAGAAATTTATTTGATACGCTCACACCGCTTTATCCAAATGAACGCATTAATATGGAGACCACCCGCAGAGATTATTCGACACGAATAATGAATTTACTCACGCCAATTGGTAAAGGTCAGCGTGGTTTGATTGTAGCCCAACCGCGAACTGGTAAAACCATATTACTGCAAAAAATTGCCAACGCTATTACCCAGAATCATCCGGAAGTTGAACTGATGGTTTTACTGATTGATGAGCGTCCTGAAGAAGTAACCGATATGGAACGTTCTGTAGATGCGGAAGTGATCAGCTCAACATTTGATGAACCGGCCGAACGGCATGTCCAGGTAGCTGATATGGTTCTGGAAAAAGCCAAACGTCTGGTTGAGTATAAAAAAGACGTGGTTATTCTTTTGGATAGTATTACACGTTTAGCCCGTGCTCATAATACAGTTGTACCGCATAGTGGTAAAATATTATCCGGTGGTGTGGATTCCAATGCTCTGCAGAAACCAAAAAGATTCTTTGGTTCAGCACGAAACGTGGAAGAAGGAGGTAGTTTTACTATTATGGCTACAGCATTAATCGA